>JBDSTQ010000106.1:0-7363 GCA_039928195.1 Sphingomicrobium sp. | reverse complement strand
ACAACGGCAGCCTCGACCGGCGCACCGCCGGGGCCGAGCACGCGGCGGCGCTTCACTTCGACCACGACGGTGTTCGACCGTCCGTGGCTGAAGCTCTGCTTGACCTTGCCGGTCTCGACCGTGCGCTTGAGCCCCAACGGCGGCCGGGTGCCAAGCTTCGGTTTTTCGGTCTGGTCTGACATTCTATTCCTTCGTCGAAAGGTCTTCGGCCAAGTCGAGCCCCAAGGCGGATTTCCCGCCTTCCGGACCACAATCAGGGCCAGTGAAATTCCGCCACCGGGCAAGCGCGTGGGCCACACGCGCCGCGGCAGCGGGATCGATCAGCGCGACATGTACCACATTTTCGCGTCCGAGCGCCACGGACAAGATAGCGCGCCCGTCGGGGAATATCACCCCCCGCTCAGGCCCGCCGCCGACTCGCGCCCCAACCCTTAGGGCCTGATCGAGCGCGCGGCAGCCATCTTCGGCGGCGTCGGCGGCGTGGATGAGCAAATGAACATTGCCCGCGCGCGCGGCACCGGCGACCTTATCCGAGCCGTTGATCAATTTGCCCGAGCGCGCCTCCATGCCGAGGCGGTCGAGAGCGTTGCGGCGCAGCGCGGCAGCGGTGAGCGCGCCGAGATCGGCGGGGACGCTCAGCGCTTGCGACTTGAACGCACGCTGCAGCGCGGGCTTTAATTTGCCCCTGGCATTGGCCTCGTCGAGCGCGGCGCGGTCGACCGCGATCCACGCGCCGCGGCCCGGCGCGCGCGCGCGAACATCGGGCGCGATGCTGCCGTCGGGGCCAAGCGCGAGGCGGATGAAATCGTCGCGGCTGCCCTTGGCGCGGGTGAGGATGCAGGTGCGCTCGGGGCTGGCCGAAACCTTTCCTTCCGTGTCGAGCCCTTCGACGTCGCTCTGGCTAAACTGCGTCGAGACACGGCCCTGCCCTAACCCTCGACTACGCTCGGGAGGAACGGAATTCTCGGTGCCGCTTACCGCCGGATCATTGGGTGGGTTCCGCAACGGCGTCCTCCCCACCTTCGGGCTCGGCGTCGGCCGCGGCTGCGGGCTTGTCCTCATCTTCGAACCAGTGCGCGCGGGCGGCCATGATGATTTCGTTGCCCTGTTCCTCGCTCAGACCATATTCGGCAAGTAGCCCGCCCTTGTCCTCGGGGCGCGTGCTCGGCTCACGGCGGCGCGGTTCGACGCGCTTTTTCTGGACCAGTTCGTCGGTCGCGAGGTCGGCGAGATCGTCGAGCGTGCGGATGCCGGCCTTGCCCAGAGTGACCAGCATCTGTTCGGTCAGATGCGGCATCTCGGCGAGCGCATCGGCGACTCCGAGCGCGCGGCGCTCTTCGCGCGAGGCGGCTTCGCGCCGCTCGAGCCCTTCGGCGGCGCGGCTCTGCAACTCGGCCGCGATATCGTCGTCGAGCCCCTCGATCGAGGCGATTTCGTCGACCTGGACGTAGGCCACTTCCTCAAGGCTGGTGAAGCCCTCGGCGACGAGCAATTGCGACAACGTCTCGTCGACGTCGAGTTCGGACTGGAACAGCGACGAACGCTCGACGAATTCGCGCTGGCGCTTTTCGCTTGCATCGGCCTCGGTGAGGATGTCGATTTGCGACGTGGTCAGCTGGCTGGCGAGGCGGACGTTCTGGCCACGGCGGCCGATCGCGAGGCTCAACTGATCGTCGGGGACGACGACTTCGATGCGGCTTTCCTCCTCGTCGATGACGACTCGGCTGACGGTCGCGGGCTGGAGCGCGTTGACGACGAAGGTCGCGAGATCCTCGGACCACGGAATGATGTCGATCTTTTCGCCCTGCAACTCCTGGACCACCGCCTGGACGCGGCTGCCCTTCATGCCGACGCAGGCGCCGACCGGATCGATCGAGCTGTCGTGGCTGATCACGCCGATCTTGGCGCGGCTGCCGGGGTCGCGCGCGGCGGCCTTGATCTCGATGATCCCGTCGTAGATTTCGGGGACTTCCTGCGCGAACAATTTTTTCATGAACTCGGGGTGGGCGCGGGAGAGGAAGATCTGCGGGCCGCGGGCTTCGCGGCGGACCGCCGAAATGAGCGATCGGATGCGGTCGCCGACGCGGACCATTTCGCGTGGAATCTGCTGGTCGCGGCGGATGACACCCTCGGCGCGGCCCAAATCGACGACGACATGGCCGAACTCAACGCGCTTGACGACGCCGGTGATAACTTCGTTGGCGCGGTCCTTGAATTCCTCATACTGGCGCTCGCGCTCGGCGTCGCGGACCTTCTGGAAGATGACCTGCTTGGCGGCCTGGGCGGCAATCCGGCCGAACTCGATCGGGGGCAGCGGATCGACGATGAAGTCGCCGATCACCGCACCCTTTTGGAGCTTCTGCGCGCCCTTGAGGTCGACCTGCTTGAAATGGTCCTCGGCTTCCTCGACGACTTCGAGCACGCGCCACAAGCGGAGGTCGCCGGTCTCTCCGTCGAGCTTGGCGCGAATGTCGTTTTCGGCGCCGTAGCGGGCGCGCGCGGCGCGCTGGATCGCATCCTCCATCGCCTCGATGACGATCGCGCGATCGATCAATTTCTCGCGCGCGACGGCATCGGCGATGGCGATCAGCTCGGCCTTGTTGGCGCTGACGGCGGAGGTCGGGACGGCAGGAGCGGTGCCAGTGGCCATGGTGATCAGTCCTCTTGGGTCAAAATAGTGTCCGCGCCCTCGGTGCTGAGCGGCGCGGTGGCGGCGATGAGCTTGTCGGTCAAGAGCAGCTTGGCCGAGGCGATCGCGGGGAACGGAATATTGCGCGCGCCCTTGGGCGAGCCGATGCGGATGGTGTCGCCGTCGACGCCCTCGATCACGCCCGAGACCTGCTTGGCGCCATCGACGGTTTCGGCCAGTTTCAAGCGCGCTTCGTGCCCCGTCCATTCGGCGTAATCGCTGAGCCGGGTGAGCGGGCGGTCGATTCCAGGCGAGGAAACCTCGAGGCGGTAGGCGCCGTCGATCGGGTCGCGGCCGTCGGCCTCGAGCGAGTCGAACCGGTCCGACAGAGCGCGCGAGATGCGCTCGCAATCCTCAAGCCCGTGCTGGCGCGGGTCGGGGCGCTCGGCCATCACCTGGAGCGTCGGATCGCTGGTCCCGCCGACCATTGCCACGCGCACCAGGGCATAGCCCAGGCTGGTGACCTCGGGCTCGATCAGGCGGTTAAGGGCGGCGATATCGGTCATTCGGCTCCGGGCGTAGAATATAAATAGGTCTCGGACCGGCTTCCGGGTGGAAACCAGCCTCAGCATCATTGACGATGGCGAGGAGAGAGAGCGCGATATAGGCTCAAGCCCCGGGGGGCGCAAGCTCGGCCAGAGCGCGGTTTTCGGCGCGGATTCGGACCCATAGCACGGCGGCGTTCAGAGCGGAGAAGACGAGCGCGACCGGCCACAGGCCGAAGACCAATGGAAGCACCGCGATTTCGCCGATGACGACCAGATAATTGGGGTGGGTGACGAAGGCGAACGGGCCGCCGGTGACGAGCGGCGCGCCGCGCAGGACGATGATCCGCGTCGTCCACCGCGGGCCAAGGGTGCGGATGACCCACACGCGCCCGAGCTGAAGCAGCCCAAACAGAATGAGGAACGAGATGTGGGCTGGGCGGCCCGGGGCGAGCCACCACAAGGCGGTGAGCCAGGCGCCGTGGAGCGCGACAATCAACGGATAATGCGCACGGCCATATTCCTGCGCGCCCATCGCCAGCAGGCGGCGGGTGTTGGTGTTGGCGAGCAGCAATTCGCTCAGCCGCTGCAGCGTGACGAAGGCGAGGATGGCGATCGCCGGCCACATTTCAGGCGGGCTCGAGCAGCAGCCCGGCGCAAGTGAAGCCGGGACCGAAGGCGGTCAGCATGGTCCGTTCGGGCAGCCCCTCGGCAAGCAAGCGGTCGAGCACGAACAAAGCGGTTGGCGCGCTCATATTGCCATAGTCGCGCAGGATTTCGCGCTCGAGGTGGAGCGTGCCCTGCCCCAATTCCAGTGCGGTTTCGATCGCGTCGATCACCTTGACCCCGCCGGGATGGCAGCAAAAGCGGTCGATGGCGGCGCGAGTCAGACCGAGCGGGCGGCACATTTCATCGATCGCGGGGGCAAGATTGGCCTCGATGAACGGCGGGATCGCGCGGTCGAAGACCACACCAAGTCCGGGATCCTCGACCCGCCAGCCCATGATGCCGAGCGTGTCGGGCCACAATTTCTCGGCCGAGCCGGTGAGCCGGGCAAGACCGCCGCTGTCGCCCGCGCGGACTACCGCCGCGGCCGCGCCGTCGCCGAACAATGCGGTGGCGACGATCGCCGCCGGGTCGTCGCTGTCGAGGCGGATCGAAATCGAGCAGGTCTCGACCGTGACGAACAACCAATTGGTCCCGGGCGCGGCGGCGGCGAGACGCCCGGCGAGCGCCAGCCCGCTGACCCCGCCCGCGCAGCCGAGCCCGAACACGGGGACGCGGCGGACGTCGGAACGCAGCCCGAGCCGCGGGCCGACGCGCGCTTCGAGGCTGGGCGTGGCGATGCCCGTGGTCGAAACGGTGACGACGCCGTCGATGTCGGCAGCGGTCAGTCCCGCTTTGGCGATGGCGGCGCGGGCGGCCTGTTCAAACAATGCCTCGGCGGCGGCGAGATAGACCTGGTTGGTCTCGGCCCAGCCATGCCCGCTTTCGTACCAGATCGGCGGCGCGACGAGATAACGCCGGGCGATCGCGGCATTGTCGAACACCCCCGACAAGCGCTCGAACAGAGCGGCGCGACCGCCAAACGCACGGCGGCCGATGGCCTTGGCCTGATGCTGTTCGATCACATACGGTGGAACCGCGGTGGCCAATGAGAGTAGGCTAGAAGCGATCATCGGGCGCCCTGAATTTGGGTCAATGGCGACCCGTCTGCGGACAGGAGCAATTGGGATGACCAAGCGCGTAATACAAGCTGGACTGTTGTTGACGGTCGCGGCGTGCGGCACGGCGCCCACGGCCCCGGCCAACGCCGCCATCCGCGGCGTCACTTCGACCGAGGTAGCGCGCTTCGAATCGCCATGGGCAATGGCGTTCCTGCCCGGATCGGGGGTGCCTCTGACGACCAGTGCGCTGGTCACCGAGCGCGGCGGGCGGCTGTGGCTGATCGACACCAAGACCGGCGCGCGCCAGGCGGTCGCCGGAGTGCCGCCGGTGCGCGTCGCCGGGCAAGGCGGGCTGGGCGATGTCGTCGCGCATCCCGATTTCGCCGGCAACCAGCGGATCTATCTGAGCTTCGTCGAGGCCGGGCCCAACGGCACCAGCGGCGCGGCGATCGGTTACGGCCGGTTGATCCTCGGTCAAGGCCCGCCGCGGCTCGACGGGTTCCGGGTGATCTGGCGCCAGAACCCCAAGGTTTCCGGCGACGGCCATTTTTCGCATCGCATTGCTTTTGCCCCTGACGGCGCAATGTTCGTGACGTCGGGCGAACGGCAGAAATTCGATCCGGCGCAGAGCCTGACGGGCAATCTCGGCAAGGTGTTGCGGCTGACCGCCGAGGGCCAGCCGATGCCGGGCAATCCCTATGCCGGCCGAGGCGGAATCGCCGCGCAGTTCTGGAGCATCGGGCATCGCAATCTGCTCGGGATCGCGTTCGCGCCCGACGGACGATTGTGGTCGAGCGAAATGGGCCCCAAGGGCGGCGACGAGATCAACCTGATCCAGGGCGGGCGCAACTATGGCTGGCCGGTCGCGTCGAACGGCAGCAATTATGACGGGACCGACATTCCCGACCACAAGCCCGGCGATGGCTTCGAGCCGCCGAAGGTGTGGTGGAACCCGTCAATCAGCCCGGGCTCGCTGATGATCTACACCGGCAATCTGTTTCCGCAGTGGCGCGGCGATGCGCTGGTCGGCGCTTTGTCGGGGCAGGCGCTGATCCGCGTCGACATTAGCGGCGATGCCGCACGCAAGGCCGAGCAATGGCCGATGGGCAAACGTATTCGCGCAGTCGACCAGGGCCCGCGCGGCGAGATTTATCTGCTCGAGGACGGCAGCGGCGCGCGGCTGTTACGACTAGAGCCGGGGCGTCCATGACGGAGTAATTAGCGCCGTCTGTATCGCAAATAATAAGGGCGGCGACCCTGGCGGCGGGCTTTGGCGCCGTAGCGGGTTTCGATCCAGCCGCCTGATGGTTCAAGGAAATCCACGGGGGTTTGGGCGAGCCATTCGAATGTCGCGGTGTGGCGCTGCATGACCATCAGCGACCAGGCAAGATAGGTCGGATCGTCGGTCGCGAGGCGGAACTCGCCCCCGGGCCGGAGCTTGGTCGCGAACAGGCCGAGCGGGCCATCGTTGATCATGCGTCGCTTGGCGTGGCGCGCCTTGGGCCACGGGTCGGGATGGAGCGTATAGATGAAGCTGAGCGCGCCATCCGGAACGCGCTGCATGACCTCGAGCGCGTCGCCCATGTGGAGGCGGACGTTGGTGAGCGCGTGCTTGCGGACGTGAGTCAGCGCGGTGGCGACGCCGTTGACGAACGGCTCGGCGCCGATGAAGCCGTGATCGGGGAGCAGGTCCGCGCGGAAAGCGAGATGTTCGCCCGACCCGAAGCCGATTTCGAAGTGCAGCGGGCGCGCGTCGCCGAACATCATCGGCGCATCTAACTCTCCCTCCTCCGGTACCGCGATTTGCGGCAGCAATTGCTCGATCAGCGCCTGCTGGCCGTCGCGCAACTTGCGCCCGATCGAGCGACCGTAGAGGCGATTGATGGTCAGCGGATCGCCGGATTTGTGCGCGGTCATGATCCGCGCCGCCTAGCCGTGCGCGCAACATGCGACAACCAGCGCTCGGAACCTTGACGCCCGTGTCGCGTCCACTGGCTGAACGCGAAGGAGAATGGGAATGGCCGAAACGATGCGCACGACCAGCGGGCCGATCGCCCTCGCGCGTCGACCGCTCTATGCAATGCTGCTGCTGGTCCCGGTGATCTGCTTCCTCGGCGCCTTGCTCACCGACCTTTCCTATCTGCGCAGCGACGGAAATCTCCTGTGGCTGAATTTTTCGAGCTGGCTGATTGCCACCGGCTTGCTGTTCGGCGGGATTGCGCTGCTCGTTGCCGTGATCGACACGGTCCGCGGACGCCGAAGCTTCCTCGCGGTCGGACTGCTGGGCGCGGCGTGGGTGGTCGAGTTGATCAACGCCTTCATCCACACGCGCGACGGCTGGACCGCGGTCGCCGGCACTGGCCTCATCCTGTCGATCATCGGCGTTGCGCTGGTGCTGATTAGCGGATGGCTATGGCAATCGCTCCGCTATGACCGGGAGAACGCCCGGTGAGCGCGCGCGGCGCCGCCGCGCTCGCCATCCTGCTCGCCGCCGCGGCCTGCAGCAACAAGTCGAAACTCGA
>JBDSTQ010000105.1:0-2649 GCA_039928195.1 Sphingomicrobium sp. | reverse complement strand
CGACCTCAACGAATTCGTCGATCGCGTCCTGGCCGAGGACATGGGGTCGGGTGGCGATGTGACCTCCGCTGCGACGATCGCGCCCGACGCGCGTTTTTCGGCGACGATGAATTGCCGTGAGCCGATCACCGTTGCCGGGCTGGCGATTGCCGCCGCGTTTTTCCGCAAGCTCGACCGCGAAGTGCGGATCGAACAGCCCGCAGGCGACGGCGACCGGCTGCCGGCGGGGGCGGTGCTGATGCGGCTCGACGGGCTTGCCCGGCCGATGCTGTCCGCCGAACGATCGGCGCTGAACACCGTCCAGCATCTGTCGGGGATCGCCACGCTCACCAGCCGATACGTCGACGCCATCGCGGGCACCGGCGCGATCCTGCTCGATACGCGCAAGACCGTTCCCGGACTTCGCCTGCTCGACAAATATGCGGCGCGCATGGGCGGTGCGGAGAACCACCGGATGCGGATGGACGACGGGCTGCTGATCAAGGACAATCACGTCGCGGTGTGCGGCGGGGTCGCCGCCGCGGTAACCCGCGCGCTCGCCGCCGATACCGGCCTGCTGGTGCAGGTCGAGGTCGACCGGGTCGACCAGATCGAGCCTGCGCTGGCCGCCGGGGCGCAGCGGCTGTTGCTCGACAATATGGCGCCGGCGATGTTGTCCGAGGCAGTGCGGCTGGTCGCGGGTCGCGTTCCGCTCGAGGCCTCGGGCGGGGTCAATCTCGACACCATCCGAGCGATCGCGGAGACTGGCATCACCTACATCTCGGTCGGTCGGATCACCCAGTCCGCCCCCGCGGTCGATGTCGGGCTCGATTTCGCGCTTCAGCCGATCGGATAGCCAGCGCGCGCGAACCTTGCGGCAAGCAAAACGCCGCGTTCACTATGGCGACAGCGGGGACGGTCCAGACGGGGTGCAACCACTCTCAACGGAGTTTGCACCATGTTCAAGAATGCCATCCTCGCACTGTCCGCCACCGCGCTGGTCGCACTTCCCAGCACGGCCGAGGCGCGCCATCGCCGCGCCTACGACAATCAGGGATACAGCCAGGGCTATTACGGCAACGGCTATAATCAGGGCGGCTACAACCAGGGCGCGTACAACCAGGGTTATGGCGGCAACGGCTACGACCAGGGCTACGGCCAGTATTCGAACGGCTACGGTCAGACCTACGGCAATGGCTATGGCAACACCTATAATGGCCAGACCTACGGCTCGAACGGTCGTCGCTGCAGCGGCACCACCGGCACTATCGTCGGCGGGATCGCGGGCGCGGTGCTCGGCAGCTCGGTCGGTGGCGGGCGCAGCGATTATTACGGCAACCGCCGTGGGGGCAGCACCACCGGGGCGATCATCGGCGGCGCGATCGGCGCACTTGCCGGACGCAGCGTCGACAAATCGGGATGCCGCAACCGCTACTGATCAGGGTCCCTTACGATCGACTTGAACTGGCCGCCGGAGCGATCCGGCGGCCTTTTCGTCGACGTCATAGTACGCTGGCCATTTGCCGCCCGCCGCGCGTATAGCGCGCCATTCAGTTTGACGGAGCAAGCGCGTGTTCAAGGGCCTCGAGCCGATCGTCTACGGCGGTCATGAAGTCCATCCGTTGGTCGAGGGCGGCAAAGGCGTCAGCGCCACCAACCATATGAGCAGCGGTGCCTGGGCGGCGGCAGGCGGCATCGGCACCGTCAGCGCGGTCAACGCCGACAGCTATGATCCCGAGGGCCGGATCATTCCGCAGGTTTATGCCGGGATGACGCGCAAGGAACGCCATGACGAGCTGATCCATTACGGAATCGAAGGCGCGGTCGCGCAGGTCGAGCGCGCTTACGAGATCGCCGACGGCAAGGGCGCGATCAACATCAACGTGCTGTGGGAAATGGGCGGCGCGCAGCGCGTGCTGCAGGGCGTGCTCGAGCGCACTAAGGGGATGGTCACCGGAGTCACTTGCGGCGCCGGAATGCCCTACAAGCTTTCCGAGATCGCGGCTTCCTACGGCGTCAATTATTTGCCGATCATCAGCTCGGCGCGTGCCTTCCGCGCGTTGTGGAAGCGGGCCTATTCGAAGGCCGCCGAATGGCTCGCCGCGGTAGTCTATGAAGACCCGTGGCTGGCCGGCGGCCACAATGGCCTGAGCAACGCCGAGGATCCGCGCAAGCCGCAGGACCCGTACCCGCGGGTCGCTGAACTGCGCGCGACGATGCGCGAAGGCGGCATTGCCGACAGTGTCCCGATCGTAATGGCCGGCGGCGTCTGGCGGCTCGACGAATGGGACAATTGGATCGACAATCCCGAGCTTGGCCAGATCGCCTTCCAGTTCGGCACGCGGCCGCTGCTGACTCAGGAAAGTCCGATCCCGCCCGAGTGGAAGGCGCGGCTGATGACGCTCGAGGAAGGCGACATCCTGCTTCACCGCTTCTCGCCGACCGGTTTCTACTCGTCGGCGGTGCGCAACGCGTTCCTGCGCAACCTCGAGGAGCGTTCGCACCGCCAGATCGCGTTCACCAAGGAGCCGCTCGGCGACCATGCGTTCGAGCTCGACGTCGGCCTTGCCGGAAAGCGCCATTTCTGGGTCACCAAGGGCGATCTGCAGCACGCCCGCGAATGGTTCGCGGCGGGCTTCACCGAAGCGCTCAAGACCCCCGATGAAACCT
>JBDSTQ010000104.1:0-7454 GCA_039928195.1 Sphingomicrobium sp. | reverse complement strand
CGCCCGATTGGGACGCTTTGCTTGCCCAGCATCGCGCGGCGCGGCACAGCATCGCCGAATTGTGGGACAGCATCAAAAGCGAGGCATGAGATGATCGAAGAAGGCGGCCGGGCACCGGCGATGACGGTAACCGCAAGCGATGGCTCCACCACTGATCTCGCCGCGCCGGGCGCGCCGCTGGTGCTATACTTCTACCCCAAGGACGATACGTCGGGCTGCACGCGCGAAGCGCAGGACTTCACCGCGCTCGCGGCGGATTATGCGAAAGCCGGGGTCAAGATCATCGGCGTCTCACGCGACTCAATGGCCAAGCACGAAAAGTTCATCGGCAAATACGACCTGTCGGTACCGCTTGCCGCCGACGAGGACGGGCGCATTTCCGACGCGTTCGGCACCTGGGTGCAAAAGTCGATGTACGGCCGCAAATATATGGGCATGGAGCGCGCGACATTTCTGATTGGCGCGGACGGACAAGTCCTTCGCGCATGGCGCAAGGTCAAAGTGCCGGGACATGCCGAGGAAGTGTTGGAAGCCGCGCGATCCTAGTTCCCCGGCGAAGGCCGGGGCCCAGGCCGGCGCAAGCCCGATGCTTGGGTGCGAACTAAAGCCCTGACGGGCTCCTGGACCCCGGCCTCTACCCCGCCAAATCCTTCACCATGCTCTCCCAGTGCAGCACATTGTCCCACAGCGACTGGACCGGGATGCGCTCGTCCTTGCCGTGCGCGCGTTCGTCGTCGGGGGACACGCCCCATTGGCCGTCAACCCCATAAACCGGGATCCCGCGCGCTCTGAACTCGAGCCCGTCGGTGGCGCCGGTCGACATTTGCGGGATGATCGGTTGGCCCGGGAAGCGCGCGTGGACCGCCTTGGTGTAGGCCGCGACCACGTCGGGACGAAGCGGTGACGCCGAGGTTGGCCGTCCGGCATCGGCGAACGGGGTCACTTCGATATTGGCACCGACCATCTGCTGCAGCTCGGCCTGAACCGTCTTGGGTTCGATCCCCGGAAGGATGCGGCAATTGACCGTCGCTTCGGCGAGTTGGGGCAAAGCATTATCGGCATGGCCGCCCTTGAGCATCGTCGCGACGCAGCGCGTCCGCGTGATGCCGACTTCGAGCGGATTATTCTCGACCGCGTCGGCGGCGGCGCCGTCGTTGGGATTGGCGAGCCAGGCGGTCATCGCTTTGCCCAGCGCACTGTCGCCTTCCTGCTTGGCGCGCTGGGTGAAGTAAGCCGTGGTGGTCTCGTTGAGCGCGGGCGTGAAGCGATGCGACTGCAATTTCTTGAGCGCGTCGGCGAGGTCGTAAATCGCATTGTCGGGACGCGGGCGGCTGCTGTGGCCACCCGGGTTGCGCGCGCGGAAATAATAGCTCTGGAAGGTTTTTTCGGCGGTCTGGATGCCGAACCCCAAAGGTTTGCCGTCGCGCGTAAACCCGCCGCCGCCGGCATCGGCGTTGAGCGCATATTCGGCCTCGGTCCATTTGCGCCACTCGGTCGCGCCAAGCTCGGCGCCCTTGCCCTGGGTTTCCTCGTCGCCGGTGAAAAAGATGACGATGTCGCGGTCGGGCTTGAATCCCTCAGCGCGCAATTTCATCAACGCGACCAGCGCCGGAATCCCGCCGCCCTTGTCGTCGCCGGTCCCTCGACCGTAGAAATAGCCGTCTTTCTCAATGAGTTTGAACGGGTCGGTGGTCCAGTCCGCGGGCAGCGCTTCGACCACATCCATATGCGCCATGATCAGCAACGGTTTGGCCGTCGCCGTGCCGACCGCGGGCCAGCGCGCGATCAGCGCGGCGGTGTCATTGCCCTTGACCGATTCATACGGGACGACATGAATGTCCGCCGCCGCCCAGCCCGCGGCCTTCAGCTTCGCCGCGAGATAGTTCTGCAGCTTGGGCAATTGTCCGCGCCCGGCAACGGTCGCGCTTTCAACCGCGGTCTTGTAAATCTCGCGCGTGGTCGCCTCCCATTTGGGCGGGAGCTTGGACGCGTTGGTCAGCGTCGCCGGAGGTGGACTGGTGAGCGGCTGCACGGCGTCTTGGGCGAAGGCGGCGGACGAGGTTGCGGCAAGCAGCAGCGGCAAGGCAAAGCGCATGGTCGGATCCCCTCGAAAAAAGTCGCCGGGAAACTAGGCCCCGCCGTGGCCCTCGGCAAGATACGCGGCGCTGGCGCACGCGTTGGTTTGCTCGGGGCCTGACGCGACATCGCCGACGAACGATTTGCCAGCCGCCCGATCCTGTGCACAACAGGCGGAGAGAGGGGGGCGATGTTCCTGCGCCGCGTCACCGCGCACCTGCGCGACCAGCACTGGACGGCGATCGCGATTGATTTCGCGATCGTCGTGATGGGGGTGTTCATCGGCACCCAGGTGTCCAACCTCAACGCCGCGCGGATCGATCGTTTGATCGAGGCCGACTATCTCGATCGAATCGTCGCCGACCTTGACGCGATCGCGGTTGGCGCGACCGAGCGCCAGACGCTTGAGCAGGCCAAGAGCCGCCAGGTGGTCGAGGCAATGCTACTGAGCCGCCAGCCTCCGTCGGATGCCAAATCCCTTCGCATCGGCAATCTGCTGACCCTGCTCAGCGTCCGCCTCAGCCCCAATTTCGACAGCTCGACCTTCAACGACCTCCAGAACAGCGGGCGACTGGCGCTGATTCGCGACCCCAAGCTGCGCAACGATCTGTCGGCCTACGCCGCGCGCCTGCAATATTTTCGCGCGGCGGTGCGCCTCAATAATGACAGCTATGTCGAAACCTATGTCGATTTCCTCCGGCGGGAGGGAATTGGCGCGGGCTTCGCTGCCCCAGGGACGGTCGGCAATCTGCCGCTGACCGAGATCGAGCAACGGCTTTCGACGAATTACCGCAAGCGCTTCGGTTCTCTCGACATTACGGCCTTCAGCAGTGCGCTGCGCCGGCCACCTTCCGACCCGTTCTGGGAGCGCTTGCGTGCAAACCTCAGCTGGCGCGGCACTGGCTCAAGCGCCAACGAGACGTTGGTCGTGCGGATCGTCAACGATGCCAACATGATGAAGCGGGAAGTCAAACGCCAGCGTGGGAGCGCTTAAGCGGCCGCGCCATGCCCCTCGGCAAGGTAAGCCGCGCTCTGCATTTCCTCGAGCCGGCTGACGGTCCGCGCGAACTCGAAGCTGCCATCGCCCGCCGGGTATAATTGCGCCGGCTCGGCGTCGGCGGCGGCGAGCAATTTGACCTTATGCTCGTAGAGTTCGTCGATCAGCATCACGAACCGCGCGGCCTCGTTGCGCTGCTCGCGCCCCATCACCGGGATGCCGACGATGATTACGGTGTGAAAGCGCCGCGCGATGGCCAGATAGTCGGACGCGCCGCGCGCTTCGCCGCACAAGCGTTTGAACGAGAATACCGCGACGCCCTTGAGGCTTTTGGGGACGTGCAAGGTGCGCCCGCCGCCCACGGCGAGCTCCTCGGCCGGGACCTTGGCGCGATCCTCGACCGGATAATCGGTGAGCTGGAAGAATGCCTGGCTCAGCGCGGCACTGGCGGCGGGCCCGTTGGGTACGTGCCACACTTCGACTCCGGCGAGCCGGTCGAGCCGATAGTCGGTCGGACCGTTGATCTCGACCACCGCAAGGTCGCGCTCGAGCAGCGCGATAAATGGCACGAACAATTCGCGGTTGATGCCGTCCTTGTAGAGGTCGGCGGGCGGGCGATTGGAGGTGGTCACGACCTTGACCCCGGCCAAGAGCAATTTGCCGAACAGCCGCGACAATATCATCGCGTCGGCGGGGTTATTGACCTGCATCTCGTCGAAACACAGCAGCCGCGCTTCGTCGGCGATGGCTTCGGCGACGGGTTCGATCGGGTCGCCATCCTCGCTCTCGCGCGCGCGGCGCAGGCGCTCGTGGGTCTCGAGCATGAATTCGTGGAAATGGACGCGGCGCTTGGGGCTGATCGCGAGCTGCGCGAACGCCAGATCCATCAGCATCGATTTGCCGCGCCCGACCCCGCCCCACAGATAGACTCCGGCCGGCCCCGCGCTGCGCTCACGGAATAGCCGCGCGAGCATTCCGGCGGGTACCTGATCGAGCCCATCGAGCGCTTCCGCCGCGCGCTTCTGCGCCGGATCGGGCTTGAGCTCACCGGCCTCCACGAGCGCCGCATAAGCGCGCGCGACGGCGCCGGTCACGGCCGCTCGCGAATGCGTTTCAACGTGCCGCTGAAGCTGTAGCAAGGCTCGTCGCCCTGGAACACGACGCCTTGAATGAAGGCGTGGCCGCGGGTCTGGCGGATCAGCTCGACATGCGCGTCGAGCGGGGTGCCGGGCTGGCCGCGGTGCATGAAGTGAGTGGTCAGGTCGAGCGTCACATAATGGCCGCGCGCCATCCCCGCGCACAGGCCCCCGGCGAACAGGCTCATGTCGATGAAGCTCATGATCGAGCCGCCGTGGAGCGATCCGCCCATATTGCCATGCGCCTCGGTCGGGAACATGCGGCAGATCGCGCGCAGCGGCCCGTCGGGCTTGAACAGCAGCCGCCCGGTCGCCGCGGCAAAGCTCCCGCGCGGAAAATCGCCCCAGCTGAGCCACCCGGGATGGTCGGGATCGGGCGCCGCGCCGACCGGCTGGCCGACGTCCTCCATCATTGCTTCGTCGGTCATGACTTGAGCCGCTATTGCCTTCTCCCCTCCCTTTCAAGGGAGGGGTTGGGGTGGGTGCGCGCGTCTGCGCGCCAAATGGCACGTTGGTCCCGTGAAAATGCCGAGGCGGGCATCGAGGCCGCCGCGCCATCACCCAACCCCAGCCCCTCCCTCAAGAGGGAGGGGAGAACTAGCCCACGCGCTCGGCGATCATCTTCTTCGTCTCGGCGATCGCTTGCGCCGGGTTGAGGCCCTTGGGACAGGCGTTGGCGCAGTTCATGATGGTGTGGCAGCGGTACAGGCGGAACGGGTCCTCGAGCTCGTTCAAGCGCTCGCCGGTCGCTTCGTCGCGGCTGTCGGCGAGCCAGCGATAGGCCTGAAGCAGGATCGCGGGGCCGAGGAAGCGATCGCTGTTCCACCAATAGCTCGGGCAGCTCGTCGAGCAGCAGAAGCACAGGATGCATTCGTACAGCCCGTCGAGCTTCTCGCGGTCTTCGGGCGACTGCAGCCGCTCACGCGACGGCGCCGGGCTCGAGGTCTTGAGCCACGGCTGGATCGACGCATATTGCGCATATTGGTGCGTGAGGTCGGGGACGAGGTCTTTGACCACCTGCATCGCGGGCAGCGGCGTGATCTGCACTTCGCCCTTCAGGCCGGCGATCGCGGTCGTGCAGGCAAGCCCGTTGCGGCCGTCCATGTTCATCGAGCACGACCCGCAAATCCCCTCGCGGCACGAGCGGCGGAATGTCAAAGTCGGGTCGATCTCGTTCTTGATCTTGATCAGCGCGTCGAGGACCATCGGCCCGCATGTGTCGAGATCGATGGTATATTTGTCGAACCGCGGATTGGCCCCGGTGTCGGGGTCGTAGCGATAGACTTTGAAACTCTTGAGGCGCTTGCCGTCCTCGGCCGTGTAGGTCCGGCCCTCGGTAATCTTGCTGTTCCTGGGAAGCGTGAACTCGGCCAAGCGAACCTCTCCTTGCGTCGGCGCCCCGCTAGCATGGGCCTCGCCCCAAAGAAAAGGCCGCCCGGCGAACCGGACGGCCTTCTGACTGCATTTTCCGCCCGCCTAGCGCAGGATGGCGTTGACCACGCGCTCGACGAGCAAGGTGCGCGGATCGACCTGATAGAGATAGCCGTCGCTGTAATAATAGCGGTTCGAGCGGTCGAAATCGTAGCGCGAGCGCAGATCGTACGGGATCTGGTCATAGCTCCACGCCTGCCCGTAGCTGCGCGGGTAGCGCTGGCCGCGGCTGTACATCTTGCGATACTGGCCGCGCGGCATGCACATATTGTCCCTGAGGCGCAGGCCTGGCGGGCAATTCGCGCGGCCATAATTATAATAATTGTGGCGGTCGTGCTTGCTGGCGTGCTTGCCGTGCGTCGAGACGTAGATCTGGTGCTTGCCGTGGCCCTCGCGGCCCTCGTGCTTGTTGTGCTTGGCGGCGACCGGGGCGGCGAACAGCAATGCGGCGCCGGCAATTAAAAAGAGATGCTTCATGGGTGACCTCGCTGGAAAGACTGGGGGTTGAACGTTCGGCAGAGCGAATGGTTACGGTGGACTACACCCGCCGTCGGCGGGCGGACAGCGGTTGCCCCGTTATGTCCACCCCGCTAATCGGGCGCCGACTTCCTCGCGGCGCGCCCGTCGCCGTCCGTGACACACAAGAAAGGTCGAGACCCGCCCCATGGCCCGCAAGAAAATCGCGCTGATCGGCGCTGGAATGATCGGTGGCACGCTCGCCCACTTGGCCGCGATGCGCGAACTGGGCGACATCGTCCTGTTCGACATCGCCGAGGGCATTCCCGAAGGCAAAGCGCTCGACATCGCCCAGGCGGGGCCGGTCGACGGCTTTGATGCGGCGATCAAGGGCACCAACGATTATGCCGACATCGCCGGCGCCGACCTGTGCATCGTCACCGCCGGGATCGCGCGCAAGCCGGGGATGAGCCGCGACGATCTCATCGGCATCAATCTCAAAGTGATGAAGGCGGTCGGCGAGGGGATCAAGGCGCACGCTCCGGGCGCCTTCGTCATCTGCATCACCAATCCCTTGGACGCGATGGTGTGGGCGCTGCGCGAATTTTCGGGCCTGCCGCACCACATGGTCGTCGGCATGGCCGGCGTGCTCGACTCCGCGCGCTTCCGCCACTTCCTCGCCGACGAGTTCAAGGTCAGCGTCGAGGATGTCACCGCGTTCGTCCTCGGCGGCCACGGCGATACGATGGTGCCGATTGTGGAATATTCGACCGTCGCCGGAATCCCCATCCCCGACCTGATCAAAATGGGCTGGTCGAGCCAGGACAAGATCGACGCGATCGTCAAGCGGACGCGCGGCGGCGGCGGCGAGATCGTCGCTTTATTGAAGACCGGCAGCGCGTTCTACGCCCCCGCGACCAGCGCGATCGCGATGGCCGAGAGCTTTTTGAAGGACAAAAAACGCGTCCTCCCTGCCGCCGCCCACCTCACTGGCCAGTATGGCGTCGACAGCCTTTACGTCGGCGTTCCGGTGGTGATCGGCGCGGGCGGGGTCGAACGCATCGTCGAGATCGAATTGAACCCAGAAGCGCAAAAGAATTTCGACGTCAGCGTCGATGCGGTCAAGGAATTGCTCGAGGCGTGCCGGGCGATCGACGGCAGTTTGAACTAAACTGTTCCCCGGCGCAGGCCGGGGTCCAGGCGGCGCTTTGCGCCGATCTTTGATCAGGGCCGGGACCCCGGCCTTCGCGGAGGAACAAGAAGGACAGGCATGAGCATTCTCGTCGACCGCAACACCAAGGTCCTCACCCAGGGCATGACCGGCGCGACCGGCACTTTCCACACCGAGCAAGCGCTCG
>JBDSTQ010000103.1:0-2893 GCA_039928195.1 Sphingomicrobium sp. | reverse complement strand
TGCTCGCCCGCCAGCCTGAGCAGCGCCGCCTGCAATTTCTCGAACGCGCGCACCTCGATCTGGCGGATTCGTTCGCGGCTGACGCCGTAGACCTGGCTCAAATCCTCGAGCGTCTTGGGCTCTTCCGACAGGCGCCGCTCGACGAGGATATCCTTTTCGCGGGCGTTGAGGCTGGCCATCGCCTGGGTGAGCAAGTCGTGGCGGACCTGTTTCTCTTCCTCGTCGGCGACCAGTTCGTCCTGCAGCGGTCCATTGTCGACCAGGAAATCCTGCCACTGGCCTTCGCCATCGGTGTCGCGCAGCGGGGCGTTCAATGAGGTGTCCCCGCCCATCGACATGCGGCGGTTCATGCTGATGACTTCGTCCTCGGTTACGCCGAGATCGGTCGCGATCTTGGTGACGTGCGCGGGCTTGAGGTCGCCATCCTCGAACGCGTCGATCTGGTTCTTCATCCGGCGCAGGTTGAAGAACAATTTCTTCTGCGCCGCGGTGGTGCCGATCTTGACCAGGCTCCACGAGCGCAGGATGAATTCCTGGATCGAGGCGCGGATCCACCACATCGCGTAGGTGGCGAGGCGGAAACCGCGGTCGGGCTCGAACTTCTTCACGCCCTGCATCAGGCCGATATTGCCTTCGGAAATCAGCTCGCTGACCGGCAGGCCGTAGCCGCGATATCCCATCGCGATCTTGGCGACGAGACGCAGGTGCGAATTGACTAGTCGCGCGGCGGCGTCGGTGTCGCCTTGCTCGCGCCATGCCTTGGCCAGCATGAACTCCTCCTCGGGGGCGAGGATCGGGAATTTCTTGATCTCGGTCAGGTAGCGATTGAGGCCCGCTTCACCGCCGGAAGCGGGAATCGACATCGATCGTTTGCCCTGAGTCGTTGCTGTGCGTGCCATTTAAGTCCCAATCTCCCTGGGTCGGGGCGCCGTCGCGAACGCCCCTAACCACTATTAGCTTATACACCAAGTGCGCTGAACAGTTCCTGCATGTCCGACGGAAGGTCGCTTTCAAACGACAAACGCACCTTTGTGATCGGATGAATGAAGCCGAGCGCCGCCGCGTGGAGCGCCTGGCGCTTGAAGCCCAGCCGCGCCAGCAATTCGCGTTGGCGCTGTTTGGGCGCGCGGCCATAGACCGGATCGCCGAGCAGGGGATGGCCGATCGAGGCCATATGAACGCGCACCTGATGGGTTCTCCCGGTTTCAAGGCGGCACTCAACCAGCGCCGCGTCCCTCAATTTCGTCCGGACGCTCCAATGGGTTACAGCGCGCTTGCCGCTGCCATCCTTGACCACCGCGACCTTCTTGCGGTCGGTCGGGGAGCGGGCGAGATAGGCTTCGACGCGGCCGTTGAGCATCGTCGGCACGCCGGTGACGATCGCGATGTAGCGCCGCTCGATACTGTGATCGGCAAATTGTTTCGACAGGCCTTCGTGCGCGCGGTCGGTCTTGGCGACCAGCAGCAGCCCCGATGTGTCCTTGTCGATGCGGTGGACGATGCCGGGCCGCGCGACCCCGCCAATGCCGCTCAGCGACGGCCCGCAATGGTGGAGCAAGGCGTTGACCAGGGTGCCATCGCGATTGCCCGCAGCGGGATGGACGACGAGCCCGGCGGGCTTGTCGACCACGAGGAGGTGCTCGTCTTCGTAGACGATGACGAGCGGTATCTCCTGCGCTTCGTTGTGGGCGGGCGTGGGGTTTGGGATGGCGAGCGCGAAGGCTTCGTCGCCGTTCATCTTGACCGCCGGATCGCGGTATAATCTGTCGCCAACCGACAGCGCGCCGCTTTTGACCAGCACCTTCAACCGTTCGCGCGACAAGGTCGGATGCGCATCGGCCAGCGCGCGATCCAGACGCCAGCCCGCATGGCGCTCGTCGAGAGCAATGGAAATGATCTGATGCCCCCCGGCCATGATCAGAATATGGGGAGCAAGTTCAGGCGCTTCAATGGCGGCGTCTTGCGATTTCGTAGCGGGTGACGCATCACGCCGCCGATGAACGCCATCGATCTCGCAAGCTTACTCTGTTCGCGTCTGTGCCACGATCTGCTGTCGCCGGTCGGGGCGCTCAATAACGGTCTCGAATTGATGGCCGACGAGCAGGACCCGGCGATGCGCGAGCGGTGCCTTGAATTGCTCAACGACAGCGCGCGGGCGAGCGCCAACAAGTTGAAATTCTTCCGCCTGGCATTTGGCGCAGCAGGCGGCTTTGGAGCGACGATCAACACGCGCGAGGCGCATGCCGCGCTGGCCGGATTGTTCGGGGCAGAGAAAAACCTCGAGCTGGGCTGGATCGTCAACGCCGACGCCTTGCCCAAGGGCGCGGTGAAATTGCTGCTCAATCTCGCACTGATCGCGGGCGATGCCCTGGTGCGCGGCGGGCGGCTCGATGTCGGGGCGGAGGAAACCGGTGGCAAGATCGAGATCGTGATCCGCGGGGAGGGGCCGCGCATCCTGCTCGACCCCAATTTGCGCGAGACATTGGCCAAGGGCAGTTCGGGTGGAAGTGTCGAGCCGCGGGCCGCGGGCGCGTGGCTGGCGCATGCGCTGGCGAGCGAGGCGGGGGGCGAGATCCGCCTGTCCGATCTGACGGCCGACGTGCTGATGATCGGGGCGACGCTCAACGCCTAAACGAGACGGCGGAATAACGCCGCATTAACCCTTTTCCCCCATAGGTCGCTTGAGTTTAGCGCAGGGTGAAAAGCAAGATGGACGATCTGATCGCCGATTTCGTGGCGGAATGCCGTGAAATGCTCGAAGCGCTTGGGGGCGAGATTGTCGCGTGGGAAGCCCAGCCCGATGACCGCGCCCGGCTCGACAGCATTTTCCGCTTTGTCCACACCGTTAAGGGCAATTGCGGCTTTTTCGAATTCCCGCGCCTCGAAGCCTTGA
>JBDSTQ010000102.1:0-8640 GCA_039928195.1 Sphingomicrobium sp. | reverse complement strand
CCGCATCGCGCCTGGCGTGGGTGATGATCATCGTCATCGCGCCGATCGTTGGCATGGTCGCTTATTTGCTCCTCGGCGAGACCAGGGTTGGCCTGATCCGCCGCTCGACCAGCGGCGACGATGACTTGCCCCGGCCGGCCGGCGATGACGCCATCGCGCGCCAACTCGCCGGCGGCGCGCACAACGCACCGTTCGCGCTCGCCCGGACCGTCGATCGGCTCGGCCCCACCGGTGGCAACTGCGCGCACCTCGCCGCCGACAGCAATGTCGCGATCGACGAAATGATCGCCGACATCGACGCCGCCGGGCACACCGTCCATTTGAGCGCCTACATCTGGCTCGCCGACCACAATGGCGCCAAGATGACCGGGGCATTGATCCGCGCCGCGCAGCGCGGAGTTAAAGTGCGCGCCCTGGTCGACGCGCTTGGATCACGCCAATTCATCCGCTCGAACCATTGGCGCGACCTTACCGCCAGTGGCGCCGCGATGCGCGTCGCGCTGCGCTTCGGCAATCCGCTGCGGCTCGCGGTCCGCGGCCGCATCGACCTCCGCAACCATCGCAAATCGTTGATCGTCGACAATCGCATCGCGTGGTGCGGCAGCCAGAATGTCGCCGACCCCGAATTCCGCGTGAAACCGCACTATGCGCCGTGGGTCGACATTATGACCCGCTGGCAGGGACCGGTCGTGCGCGACTGCCAATTTCTGTTCGCCTCGGACTGGCTTGGCGAAGGCGGCGCGGACTTGAGCGCGCTCCTGACCGAGACCCCGGCTGCCGCCATCGACGGCACGATCATCGCCCAAGTGATTGGCTCGGGCCCAACCGCGCGCTTCGACGCCATGCCCGCTTGCTTCGCCGAAGTGATCCACTCGGCGCGCATGGAGCTGGTGATCACTACGCCTTATTTCGTCCCCGACGAGCAAGTGCTGTTCGCGCTCACTTCAGCGGCGCGGCGCGGAGTGCGGACGTTGCTAGTCCTGCCCAAGCGCAACGACAGCTGGCTCGTCGCCGCGACCAGCCGCAGCTATTATGCCGACCTGCTCGACGCCGGGCTCGAGATTTTCGAATTCCGTCCCGGCTTGCTCCACGCCAAGACGATCGTCGTCGACAAAGCCATCGGCCTGATCGGCTCGGCCAACCTTGATCGCCGCAGCTTCGAGCTCAATTTCGAGAATAATATCCTGTTCGCCGATGCGACGTTCGCCAGCGTCATCCGCGCCCGTCAGGACGAATATATCGCGCAGTCCGACCCGGTCACGCGCGCCGCGGTCGCCAGCCGCGGGCTCGGCGCGCGGCTGTGGCAGAACAGCCTGGCAATGCTCAGCCCGGTGCTGTGATGGTCAGACTGCAACTTGCTCAAAGGGCTGAAGCGCAATGACCAAACGGACGATCCTGCGGCTGCTCCCCCTGCTCGGCGCGCTCGGCGCCTGCAATATGGTGATCTCGGAAAAACCGATGTTCGATGGCCATGATCGCTCAACGCTAATTCCGCGCGATGGCATCTGGCTGGCGGAGGTCGAGGATTGCCGCTTCGACTCGAGCAAGCCCGAGCCCGTTTGGCCGAAATGTGCCGTGAGGGCGATCGTCGATAATGGCGGGCGTCAGCTTCAAGTAAGCGACGGCAAAGGACAATCGCAACGCCTCGCGGCCATATTCACGCCGGGCGCGCCCGTGATCGTGCAAGGCCAATGGGTCGATCAGGCCAAGCGCCCGGCCAAAGTCTTCTATGGCTTTTTCGGTCTCGAAGCGGGCGCCATCGGGTCGGACAGACGCTTTGGCACAGCAACGATGTGGCCGGTGGCGTGCGGGGTCCAGCTCGGCTCAGGTATTCGCAGCTTTCCGGGGATCAGCGCGGACTGCCGCCCGTCGTCCAAACGCGCGATCCGCGCCGCGGCGACGTCCAGTCGCGGCGACGCGGATGCCTTCAAGTGGCGTTGGCTGCGCGCGAAATCGCGTTAGCCGACAATCTCTTCAGGTTTGAAGAAGTAAGCGATTTCGGTCGCCGCATTTTCGTCCGAGTCCGAGCCGTGCGCCGAATTGGCTTCGATTGATTCGGCGAACGCCTTGCGGATCGTGCCCTCGGCGGCGTCGGCGGGGTTGGTCGCGCCCATTACGTCGCGGTTGCGCTTGACCGCATCCTCGCCCTCGAGAACCTGAACGACCACCGGGCCTGACGTCATGAAGGCAACCAGGTCGTTGAAGAACGCGCGCTCGCGGTGGACGCCATAGAAGCCCTCGGCCTGCTCGCGGGTCATACGGACGCGCTTCGAGGCAACGACGCGCAGGCCGGCGTCCTCGAGCATCTTGGTCACCGCGCCGGTGAGGTTGCGGCGGGTGGCATCGGGCTTGATGATCGAAAAGGTTCGGTTCGCGGCCATGGCGGTCACGGTCTCCTGGCTGAATGGGTGCGTGGAATTGGCCGCAGCGCCTAGCCGCGAGCGCGCTTATGGGCAAGACGTGGGGGCAAGGTTCAGGCCTTTTTCGTCCACTTACCGTCTTCGCGCGCCCAATAGCGGCGCTCGACCCCTTCTTGCCCCGAAAGCAGCTTCCACGACAGCCGCGCAGCCGGCAGCGCGGCTTCGTCGAACAGATAGAAGCTGCGCTCAAAGGTCAGCGCCGAATCGCGCCACACGCCGTCGGCGATGAGCAGGTTGCGCGCGAGGTTGGGTGCGTCGGGACTGGTCGACAGCAGGATCGGCTGGCGCGCGTCGTCGGAGCCGCCAGCAATCGCGTGGGGCAGGAAACTGGTCGGCCCCTGGTCCCACAGGATGCGGTCGAGCCGCGCCAGGAACGGCTCGTCCTCGGCGACGATCAGCAGCCGCTCGTCCTCGCCCAGCACCTTTTTGGCGATGCTCGCGATAATCGGCTCGGGCGGCGCTCCGGCGAGCTGGTAGAAATCGACCTGCAAGGCCGCCTAGCCCTCGAGCGCCTCGGCGACATATTCGTCGAGCAAGCGCACGCCATAGCCGGTCGCGCCTTTGTCGGCGGTCGCGCTGCCTTTATCCGACCAAGCCTTGCCGGCCATGTCGATATGCGCCCATTCGACGCCGTCATCGACATACCGCTGGATGAATTGCGCGGCGGTGATCGAGCCGCCTTCGCGCGGTCCGACATTCTTCATGTCGGCGATGGCAGAATCGATCAATCGGTCGAACGGCTCGGCCAACGGCATGCGCCACAATTTGTCGCCCGACGCCTCGCCGACCTTGAGCAAGCGGTCGGCCAGCGCGTCATTGTTTGAAAAGACGCCCGCCCATTCATGGCCAAGGCTGATGAGGATCGCGCCGGTCAATGTGGCAAGGTCGATGATCGTGCCCGGTTTGAAGGACTTTTGAACATAAGTGATCGCGTCGGCGAGCACGAGCCGGCCTTCGGCATCGGTATTGATCACTTCGACCGTCTGCCCCGACATTGTGGTGATGACATCGCCCGGGCGCTGGGCATTGCCGCCGGGCATATTCTCGACCAGCCCGCAAATGCCGACGACATTGGCTTTGGCCTTGCGCAGCCCGATCGTCTTCATCGCTCCGACGACCGCGGCGGCGCCGCCCATGTCCCATTTCATCGCCTCCATCCCTGCCGCGGGCTTGATCGAGATGCCCCCGGTGTCGAAGGTCACGCCCTTGCCGACGAACGCGGTTGGCTGGCCCCCCGCCCCGCCGCCATTCCATTTGAGGATCAACATGCGCGCTTCGCGCACCGATCCCTGGGCGACGCCGAGCAATGCGCCCATGCCCATTTTCTCCATCGCCTGGCGATCGAGGATATCGATTTCGACGCCCGACCCTTCGAGCGAGGCGCGGACGCGCTCGACGAAGCTTTCGGGGTAAATGATGTTGGCCGGCTCGGTGACCAGTTCGCGCGCCAGCGCCACGCCTTCATATACCGGCGCCCAGCGCGTTGCGTAACGCTGCCCGGCGTCGGCTCCGCCGCCGACGATGACGATTTCGGTCAGGCTTGGCTTCTGCTTGTCCTTGAGCTTGGTGCGATACCGGTCATGCCGCCACGCGCGCAGCGCCGCGCCGAGCCCGACCCGCGCCGCCGCGTCACCATCGAAATTGGCGCCGGAAAGGTCGATCACGGCCGTGGTCTCGCCCGACGTCAGCAAACGCGCGACAACGGTGCCGCCAAGCTTCTCGGCCGCATCGCCCGCCTTGGCCGAGCCGATGCCGACCGCGACAAGGCGGCGGACGGTGCCATTGTCGTCGAACACATGCTCGGCGGCGCTCGCGGCCTCACCCTCGAAGCGCTGGCGATCGAGCGATGCGCCGATCGCGCCGCTGGCCGCGCCGAGGCGCTCAAGCGCCGAACGGTCCTTGCCGGCAACGGCGAGCCCGAGCGCATAGTCGCCCGCGGGCCGCGACTCGGCGAAACGAATTTGCATGTGCGTAGGTCCTCAGGAAAGGCGGTGTTTCGCCAACCCTTTAGGGTGCATCGACCGGCTTGGTAAAGGCTGCGGGCTTGGCGATTGTCGCCCAGTGCCGGAGGTGCGATAGACAAGTCTTGAAGCGCAATTCGAGCGGGCGGAACATAAGGTGCGATTGAGACTGGCCTGGTGGACGGCTCTGCCCGTGCTTGGCGGGGCGCCACTGGCGACCCCGGCGCTCGCGCAGGTGGTGACGGCCGTGCCCGAACCGGTGGTCGCGGAAGCGGCGGTGCCGGCTCCCGAGATCGACTTCAGCGCCGATCAGGTGACCTACGACAGCGACGGCGACACCGTTACCGCCAGCGGCGATGTGCGCATGTCGCGCGAGGGCAATTATCTCGCCGCCGACCAGATCGTGTGGGTCCGCCGCAGCGGGCAGGTCCGCGCCTCTGGCAACGTCGTCCTACTCACCCCCGAAGGCGATAAAGCGGTCGGCGACAGCGTGCTGCTGACCGACAGCCTGCGCGATGGCGTGGTCGATAATTTGTTGCTCGTGCTCGACAGCGGCGCGCGCCTTGCCGCGCAGCGGGGAACGCGCACCGGCAATGTGACGACTCTGGAAAATGCGATCTACTCGCCGTGCCCGGTGCGCAACGAAGCCGGCTGCCCGAAGCGGCCAAGCTGGTCGATTACCGCCGCCCGTGTGGTCAGCGACCCGGCGCAAAAGCGCGTGCGCTTCGAAGGCGGACGCTTTCAACTGTTCGGGCTGACCTTGCCGCTGCTGCCGATTTTCAGCATCGCGACATCGGGCGGTGGGACGACCGGCTGGCTCGTTCCCGACATTAGCGTGTCCACGCGCAAAGGCCTCGAGATCGCCGCGCCTTATCATTGGCAGATCGGTCCCAACCGCGACCTTACACTAACGCCGCATCTGTACACTGGCGTGCTGCCGGCGATCGAAGGCAAATTTCGCGAGCTCAATTCGCTTGGCGCATTTCAGGTCGGTGGCTTCCTGACTTACGGAACGATCGAACGCGTCAACGCCGATGAAACGACCAGCGGCAAAAGCGGCTTCCGCGGATATATCGAGGCCAATGGCAAGGCCCAGCTTGACCCGTACTGGAGCATCACCAGCGCGCTCCGGGTTGCCAGCGACAAGACCGTCACGCGGCGCTACGACATCACGCGCGACGACCGCCTGCGCAATTTCGTCAATGCCGAGCGGATCGCGCCCAACAGCTATGTCAGCATTGCCGCCTGGGCGTTTCAGGGGTTGCGCGTCGACGATGTCCAGAATCGCATCCCGATCGCGCTGCCGGCGATCGACGCGCGCTTTCGCTTCGGCGAAGTGCTTGGCGGCCGGGTCGAGGTCCAAGGTAATAGTCTCGCCATCCTGCGCGTCGACGGCCAGGACACCCAGCGCGCGTTTGCCAGCGCGCGGTGGGACATGCGCCGGCTGACTCCGTGGGGGCAAGCGCTGACGCTGACCGCTTACGGTCGCGGCGATGTCTATCACACCGACGACAGCGCCAGCACTTTGGTGCCGATCTATCGCGGCACCGACGGCTGGCACGCGCGCGCGATCGGCGCGCTTGCCGCCGACATCCAGTGGCCGTTCATCGGTCCCGCGCTGGGCGGGATTCAGCGGCTCGTCCCGCGCGTCCAGGTGGTGCTGACACCGCCGACGCCCAACCTCGACATCCCCAATGAAGACGCGCGCTCGATCGATCTCGAGGACAGCAACCTGTTCGCGCTCAACCGCTTTCCCGGCTACGACCGCTGGGAGGATGCATCGCGCATCACCTATGGCGTCGACTGGACGCTCGACCGCGCCAATGTTTCGATCACCACGACCATCGGCCAAAGCTATCGCATCGCGCGGCGGACCATTTTTCCAGAAGGCACAGGGCTGACCGGACGAGTGTCGGACATCGTCGGCCGCACCCGCATCCGCTATGGCCGCTTTATCGACATCACCCACCGTTACCGGATCGACAAGGACAGCTTCGCGATCCGCCGCAATGAACTCGACCTCACCGTCGGCAGCGACCAGACCTATGTTCAGCTCGGATATCTCAAGCTTAACCGCGATATCGACCCGGCGATCGAGGATTTGCGCGACAAGGAAGAGCTGCGGCTTGCCGGGCGCGTGCTCTTCCGCCGCTATTGGTCGGTGTTCGGAGCGACCGTTCTCGACCTCACCGACAAGCGCGAGGACCCTTTGTCGCTCGCCGACGGCTTCGCCCCGGTGCGCCACCGGCTCGGCCTGTCCTATGAAGACGAATGCCTTGAGCTTGGCGTGACGTGGCGCCGCGACTATGAGCGCATCGGGGCCTTCCGCAAGGGCAGCACCTTCGGCCTTCATCTCGCCTTGAAGGGGCTTGGTCGATGAGGTTGGCCCGCTAAGGCTGCGTTCAGCGGGGCGGACACACAGGGCAGCCGTGTAATCGGCTGAGGATCAAGGAAATTCCAATCGTGGCAGTTGCTTTTCAAGACCTTCAATCACGCTTTTTGCTGGCTGGCGCGGCGCTTGCCGCGATCGTCGGCAGCGCCGCGCTCGCGCAACCCGCGGCCGCGCCGGTCAATAGCAGCCAGTCGCTGCGCCTGCCCGAAAATCCCCAATTGTTCGGTCAGGCGATGCCCTCAATCATCAAGGCGACCGCGATCATCAACGGCGACGTCATCACCCAGACCGATATCGACCAGCGCCTCGCGCTATTGGTCATCGCCAATGACGGCCAGGTTCCGGCGGACGAGCTCGATCGCTTGCGTCAGCAGGTGTTGCGCAACCTGATCGACGAGTCGTTGCAAATCCAGGCGGCCAAGACCGAGAAGATCGAAATCCGCCAGTCCGACATCGACAAGACCGTGGCGCGGGTTTCGGCGAACATCAAAAAGTCGCCCGAAGAGATGAGTGCGTATCTCGTCGCCCACGGCTCCTCGATCAACTCGCTGCGCCGCCAGATCGAGGGCGAGGTCGCGTGGCAGCGGCTCCAGCGCGCCAAGATCGAAAGCGGCGTCAGCGTCGGCGAGGACGAAGTCAAAGCCGTTCTCGACAAGATGACCGCGTCGAAGGGCACCGAGGAATATCGCGTCGGCGAAATCTTCCTGTCGGCGACCCCGAGCAGCGAGACGCAGATCCTCGCCAACGCCAACAAGATCCTCGAGCAATTGCGCAACGGCCAGTCGTTCCAGGCCTATGCCCGGCAATATTCCGAAGCTTCGACCGCGGCCGTCGGCGGCGATCTCGGCTGGGTCCGCCCGGAGCAATTGCCAGTCCCGATCGCCGCCGCGCTGCGCTCGATGAGCGCCGGCGCGGTGAGCAATCCGATCACCATTCCAGGCGGCATATCGATCATCGCGGTCCAGGACACACGCAAGATCCTCACCGCCGATCCGCGCGATGCCGTGCTCAGCCTCAAGCAGGTCTCGATCGGTTTCCCCAAGGGGATTTCGCGGGCCCAGGCCGAACCGATGGTCGCGCGCTTCGCCGAAGCCTCGCGCAATGTCGGCGGCTGCGGCGGGGCGGACAAGATCGCGACCGATTTCAATGGCGAAGTCGTGACCAGCGACCAGGTCAAGCTGCGCGATCTGCCGCCCGCGTTGCAGCAATTGATGCTGCCGATGCAGGTCGGCCAGGCGACCCAGCCGTTCGGTTCGCTTGAAGAAGGTGTGCGGATGCTCGTGATCTGCGGCCGCGACGAAGTGAACCCGTCCGAGCCGAGCTTCGACCAAGTCTTCAACCAGCTGAGCGAGGAGCGGATCAATGTCCGTTCGCGCCGCTACCTGCGCGATCTTCGCCGCGATGCGGTGATCGAGTTCCGCTAGAGGCGTCCGTCGGGTACAGCGCGGGCGTGCGCCTTCCCTCCCCCAACCCGCTTGCGGTCTCGCTAGGCGATCCGGCCGGGATCGGTCCCGAGGTCATCGCCAAATGCTGGGACAACCGGCGCGCGTTCGGCCTGCCGCCGTTCGTCGCGATCGGCGATCCCGGATCGGTCGCGGCGGTGTGGGACGGTCCGCTCGAAATGATCGAGGACCCGAGCCAGGCCGACGCCGCGTTCGACCATGCTCTGCCGATGATCCAGCTGGTCGCGCTTGAGCATGACACGCCCGGCCATCCGAGCATTGCCGGCGCGCATCTGTCGCTCGATTCGCTCGAGCTCGCGGTCGGGCTGGCGCGCTCGGCCTCGGCCTCGGCGGTGGTCACCGGTCCAGTCGCCAAGGAGCAATTGTACAACATCGGCTTCCAGCATCCGGGCCAGACCGAGTTC
>JBDSTQ010000101.1:0-6968 GCA_039928195.1 Sphingomicrobium sp. | reverse complement strand
GCCCAGCGCAGCGAGGCCGACGCGCATGTTCCGGGCGCGCAAATCCTGCTGGTCGAAGACGATCCGCGCGTGCGTACCGCGACCGTCGGTGCGCTCGAGGATCTCGATTACGACCCGGTCGCCTGCTCGAGCGGCGCCGAAGCGATCGAATTGTTCAAAAGCCGCGCGTTCGACCTCATCATCAGCGACGTGATCATGCCCGAAATGACCGGCCCCGAGCTTATCCGTCATTTGAAGGACAGCCAGGACCGCGAGTTCGCGGTGCTGTTCGTCACCGGCTATGTCGGCGACGGCGAAGGCGACGATTTGCGCAGTCACGAATTGCTCCGCAAACCGTTCACCGTCGGCGCGCTCGCCAGCGCGGTCGCCGCCGCGCTTTCGCGCCCCGCCGAGCCACAACCGCGCAAAGCCGCAAAGGGTTAACTTCCCCTCCCTTCCAGGGAGGGGAGAATCAGGAAGCCGTGCGTCTCATAATCCCCCTCCCTGGAAGGGAGGGGTCAGGGGTGGGTAGCGCGCGCGCGCGCTGCTCTCTCTTCAGCGGATAGCCCCGCTCCGGATCAGCCGCGGCACCAGCATCAATGCCGCCACCAACGGGTGGCGTTTCTGCCACTCGGTCAGCACGATCTGGGTGCCCGCGTGTCGATTGATCTTCCACGCGATATATTCGGGGCCGCCGGCGAACGTCAGGCTCGCTTTGGCGAGGCGCGCGACCGATAGCGCCTTGCCTTCGATCCTGCGCCGCGACCAGCCGCCCGATGTGCGCAACGCGCTCGCCGCCGCCAGCGCCGGGACCGAGAAGCGCCGGTAGCGCTCGGGGTCGA
Organism: Sphingomicrobium sp.; assembly: GCA_039928195.1. GTDB lineage: Bacteria > Pseudomonadota > Alphaproteobacteria > Sphingomonadales > Sphingomonadaceae > Sphingomicrobium. The sequence goes on along the minus strand of JBDSTQ010000101.1, from coordinate 6,147 downwards.
GATCGACGACCGACGCCGCACGGCCCTTCCGCTCGGCGCGAAGCTCGGCCGAGTAGGTCAGCGCGAATGCCCGCCGCCAATGGTCGAGCGGATCTTCGCCCGCCAAATCGCCCGCCGCCGCTATCAACGTTGGGGCGGCGCGACTGACTGCGGCCACCACCGCATCGCGCGCCGCTTCGTCGGCCACCCACGCCAGCCGGGCCGGCTGGGCAAAGCGCGCCCACACCGACACATTGCGCGTTTCCGGGCCGTTCAAACGGTGGAAATCGGCTTCGCTGAGCACCGCATATTTGGCCACCAGCGCGCCATGCTCGACGTAGAACACATTGGGCGGAAGCAATTGGTTGGCGGCGGCAAGCCAGCCTTTGCCGTACGCGCGGCGATAGTCCGACACGATCAGATAAAAATCGAGCATCAGCCCGTCGAGCTTGGCCTCGCGCAGGCACGAGCCATAGAATAGAACAGCGCGCGACCCGCCCGAATGCTTTGCCGCGATGGCGGCGGCGAGCGCAGCTACACGCGGGTCGACGGGCTGCGCCAGTTCAGCGGCAACCAGCGCGGGCAGATCAGTCATCGGACAGGCGTCACGCCGCGAGCTTGACGAACGACAGCGGCTGGGCGCGGTGAAGGACCACCGGATTGCCGATATTGAGATGGAAGGTCTCGCCGTCGAGGATCACGCTGGTGGCGTCGCCCTCGATGCGGATTTCGTCGGCGCTCTGGACGTGGACTCCGCTGAACTTGGTGTGGCCGAGCCAGCCCCCGATCCCGGCGTAGAGGCCGCGCAGCAGCGAGCCGACGCTGGTTTCGATCGCGACCAGCTTGAGGCGCCCATCGTCGGTCCCCGGCAAGCGGCTCGCGAGCAGGAATTTTTCAAGCGTGGTCACCGCGAGCAGCGCGAACTTGCCGGTCAATTGCCCGCCGCTAAGCACCATCACCTTGAGCGGCGTCGGCGCCGGCGGAAGGAAGCTGACGCGCAAGCCGAACAATTGCCGGGTCAGCACCGCCAGCGCGGTGAGGACATGGCTGAGGCCGTTGGGCAGACCCAAAGGGTAAATCTTGTTGCGGCAGTAAAGCATTGTGTCGGCCAGCCCCGCGCCGCCAAGGAACATGCCGATCACCGGTCGCGCATTGCCGTCGGCGCGGCGCAGCGCGATCAGTTCGCGCGCGACGGTGTGCGGCGCCAGGTCCGAGCGCGCCATTTCGATCAACTGCTCGAGCGCCGCAATCGGGTCGCCGCGCGCGCCAAGATCGAGCGCGATCAGATTGGTCTTGCCGCTCGGCAGCACCGCGACGGGCGGCGGGCCGTCGACGAAATGCCCGCCATTGTAGAGCTCGGTCAGCGCCGCCTGCACGGTCCCGTCGCCGCCGTTGATGGCCAGCACCTTGGGCCGGATGCGGGCAATGATCCGCATCGCCTCGCCAATCTGGTGGGCGTGTTCGACTTCATAGTGGAAGACGTCGGGATGATCGGCGCAATATTCGCGGATACGCGGCAATTGGGCCAGGTTGCCGGTCGATTTGGGGTTGCTGAGCAAGGCGATTCGCGGGCGCTGACCGGCACGTCCAGCCGCGCCCGACGCGCAGTCGGCCGCGGCTGCCGCGCACGGCGGCATCATTGCTTCCTTGGCCGCCGTCACTTTCGACATGAATTCACCGCTCGTTTCGCTATAGCTGCGCGTGGGGCGAGCGCCCGGCACACCGCACGCTTCGCTCCAGTCGGCAATGTCGGCTCCCTTTGCGGCCAAATCATGGTGGTGGGACGACCAAATTGCCCCGGATCGCGCTGATCGACTCCTATCTCGCCAAAGCGATCGCGGTGCCGCTCATCGGCTCGCTGATTCTGGCCGCGATGCTGCTCTTGCTCGACAAGATGCTGCGCCTGTTCCAGTTCGTCGTCGAGGCGGGTGGGCCGGTCAGCGTGGTCTGGCGCATGCTCGCCAATCTACTCCCCGAATATCTCGCGCTCGGCATCCCCATCGGGCTGATGCTCGGAATCCTCCTCGCCTTCCGCCGGCTCGCGCTGTCGTCCGAGCTTGACGCGCTGCGCGGGATCGGGATCGGCTTCGGCCGGCTGCTGCGCGTGCCCTATATGTTTGCGATCCCGCTCGCGCTGCTCAACCTGTTCATCGTCGGCTACCTCGAGCCCTACACCCATTATCGCTACGAAGGGCTGCGCTTCGACCTTAAGTCGGGCGCTCTGGGCGCGGCCTTGAAGGTCGGCGAATTCAACCGGCTGGGCAAACGAATAACGCTGCGGATCGACCGCAGCGAGAATGAAGGGACGCAGCTCTACGGGATTTTCGTCGCGATGGAGGATGGCAAGGGCATGTCGGTCGCGGCGACCGCCGATCGCGGCCGGTTCCTGTCGACCGATGACCCCGACACGATCCTGTTTCGCCTGACCAGGGGCCGGCTGGTTCAGGACAGCCCCAAATTCACCACTCCGCGAACGCTTGCCTTCGACAGCTACGATCTGCCGGTCAGCCTGCCCGCGATCGACCAGTTTCGCCGCCGCGGCGGCACCGAGTCCGACGAACTCTACCTGCATGAGCTGTGGCGCACGGGCTATGGCGGGGGTGCGCGCGACACCAAACAATTGCTCGAGTCGCAATCGACGTTCAATTTCCGTCTGGTCGAAGTGGTGATGATGCTGATGCTGCCGCTGCTTGCGGTCGCGCTCGCGGTGCCGCCCAAGCGGAGCACCTCGGCGCTCGGCATCCTGCTCGCGATCCTGATCGTCGTCGCCTATCACAAGGTCAATCAATATGCCGAGCAGGCCGGGGCGCAGGGCCGGCTCGATCCGCTGCTCGCCTTGTGGGTGCCGCTGCTGATCCTGACCGCGCTGGTCGGGTGGATGTATCACGTCCTCGCCCACCGCCCCGGCGGTCAGCCGATCGGCGCGCTCGACCGCGCCGCGACCCGGGTCGCGCGCTTGGTGCGGCGGCTGATGCCTCGGCCACGCGAAGCATGATCAACCTCAGTTTCTTTCCGTCGCGCCGGCTGTCCTTTTACATGATCCGGCTGTTCCTCACGCGCAGCCTCGCGGTGCTGGTCGCGCTGGTGCTGATCCTGATGACTCTCGACCTCCTCGGCGAATCGGGCAAGATCCTCGCCGCCCCGGGCAATGGCGACCCCGAGCTGTGGCATTATGTCGCGCTTCGCCTGCCGCTGCTGGTCTCGCGTTTTCTGCCCTTCTCGATCCTGCTCGGCACGTTGATCGCCTTCGTCGGCCTCAACCAGCATAGCGAAGTGGTGGCGATGAAGGCCGCGGGCCTTTCGGCGCACCAGATCCTCGCGCCTCTAATCGTTGCCAGCCTCGCCATCGCGGTGCTGCTGTTCGCGTTTAACGAGACGGTGGTCGTGCGCGCTGGCCGCACCGTCACCGCCTGGTCGGATAATGATTACAAGCCCATTCCGCCTGACAGCGGCGTGCTCAGTAATGTCTGGGTGCGCGATGGCGACGATCTGATCCGCGCCGGGCTGGTGATCGGCCGCGCCCCCGCCATCCGCGTCGAGCGGCTGACGATTTACGAGCGCGAGGCGGGCGTGCTTGAACGCGTCATCACCGCCGAGCGCGCGGTGCCGCAGCGGGCAACGGGCAATTGGCGGCTCGACCAGGTCCGCATTTACGATGCCAATATGAATGTCGCGCGGCGGGTCGAGCGGCTCGACGCCCTTGCCGGCGTTGCCCCCGGACAGCTGACGCTCGCCCGGGTCGACCCCGCCGAACTCGATTATCCGACGCTCAAGCGCCGCATCGCCGAGCTCGCCGGCGCTGGCCGCCCGGTCGACGAAGCCCGCGCCGGACTTGCGCACAAGATCGCCGGGCCGCTGTCGACCGTGCTCATGCCGCTGCTCGCCGCGGTCGCCGCATTCGGACTCGCGCGCTCGGGGCAAGTGCTCGTGCGCGCCGCGCTCGGCATGGCCTTGGGGTTCGCCTATTTCGTCGCCGACAATTTCAGCCTGGCGATGGGCAATGCCGGCGCCTACCCGCCGCTGATCGCCGCGTGGGCGCCATTTTTCCTGTTCCTGCTGATCGGCGAGACGGTTCTCGTGCGGTCCGAGGAATGAACCTAGTCGCCCTTGTCGCCCTGGTTGCGCGGCTTCTTGGTCTTGGCTTTCTGGTTATTGTCGGCGGCGAGCGAGCGGCCGACATCGTCGCTTTCCTTGAACGTGCCGTCCTTGGCGCGGCGCACGTAGCGCTTGTCGGTGCCGGTATCGATCAGTTCACGCTTGGCCATGAGCATTTCCTCCATCCTCGCGTGATGAATCGCCGAGCAAGCCGGGATGTTCCGCTTTCCATCCACGCGAAGCGCTTTATCAAGGCCGCGAGCGTAGGGAGCGACGGCATGCGCAACTCGACTAAACTTGCGGTCGGCGCGGCGCTCATCGCCCTTGCCGCGCCAGCTTCGGCCGCGCCAGCTTCGGGCGCCCCTGATCTCGACCGTATCGCCGCGCAGGCGATGCGCGACACCCGTGCCACGGGCCTCGCGATTGCCACCATCGACCGTGGCCGGGTCGCGGCCGTTCGCGCCTTCGGCAGCCGCAACGCTGCCGGTGCGCCGCTGACCACCGACACGATCATGTACGGCGCCTCGCTGACCAAGGCGGTGTTCGCTTACACCGTGATGCAATTGGTCGACGAGCAGCGCCTGTCGCTCGACCGGCCGATCGCCGCGCTGGTGCCGAAGCTGACCGAATTCGCCGACCCCGATGATCGCTACGCCGATTACCGCCCGCTCAAGGACGATCCGCGCTGGCGCCAGCTGACCCCGCGAATGCTGCTCACCCACAGCAGCGGCTTCGCCAATTTCGGCTTCCTCGAGCCCGACGAGAAGCTCCGCATCCATTTCGATCCGGGCAGCCGCTACGCTTATTCGGGCGATGGAATCATCCTGCTTCAATATGCGCTCGAAGCGGGGCTCGGGCTCGATCTGGGCAAGGACATGCAGCGGCGGGTGTTCGATCGCTTGGCCATGCACCGCACGTCGATGACCTGGCGCCCCGACTTCGCCGTCAACCTCGCCGACGGCTGGATGGCCGACGGCAAGGTCGAGCCGCACGACGAGCGCAGTCATGTCCGCGCGGCGGGATCGATGGACACGACCATCGCCGACTTCGCCAAATTCGCCGCTGCACTGGTGCGCGGCGACGGCCTCAAGCGCGCCGGCCGCGCCGAGCTGGTCCGCCCGCAGCTGCCGATCACGAGCCGCTCGCAATTCCCGACGCTTCAGCCCGAAGCCAGGCCCGTCGACCGCTTTCACGATCTTTCGGCGGGTCTCGGCGTTATTACCTTCACCGGCCCGCAAAGCCGCGGCTTCTACAAAGGCGGCCATAACGATTCGACCGGCAACACCATGGTCTGCCTCGAGCGCCGCCAGCGCTGCGTCGTCATCCTGTCGAACGACGTTCGCGCGGAGAAAGCGTTTCCCGGGATCGTCAAAGCGGTGCTCGGCGACACCGGCATGCCGTGGACGTGGGAATATGGCCCCACCCCGTAAGCGACCCTAGCGCAGCTTGGCAATCGTCAATTTGTCCGATTTCGCGCGGTCCCTGACCGATTCTTCGCTCCGTGTGAGCGCCTTGGCGATGGCGCGGACGCTCATCCCCTTGCCCGCGAGCAAATGCAGTTTCTGCACTTCATCCTGCCGCCACGGCTGCCGGTGCCGTTCGAATTTCTCGCCGCTGCCCATCGCCGCCGTTCTAGCTCATTGGTCGGGCGCGTCCACTTGCCGATCGTCGTCGGGCGGCGACGGCACATGGTCCGGATCCCTAATCCATCCCGGTGGGATCATCCGCTCGAATTCCTCGTCGAACTGCCAGCCTTGGGCGATCATCACGGGCATGTCGCGGTCGCGCAGCCGGCGCAGCTTGCGCACCAGCTCCTCGCGAATTTCGGCCGCTTCCTCGTCGGTGCACGCGGCCCGGTCGGCATAGGGATCGTTCAGATCCTCGCGCTGCGCGCTGGATCCGTGCAGCTGGACGATCCGGATCGCCTCGGCCACGCTGACTTTCGGCTCGACCTCACCCGTGTCGAGGGCGTCCGGGTCGAACGTCTTTTTCGACGCTTCGATCAGATACATGTCGATCGAAGCCTTGGCGGTTGCCACGACCGCCGCCCATTTCGCCCTGAACAAAGGATGC
>JBDSTQ010000100.1:0-9795 GCA_039928195.1 Sphingomicrobium sp. | reverse complement strand
GAGCGCCGCGCGGACATGCTCGGGCGTCGAGATGCCGAAGCCGAACACCGGCGGCGCCGCGCCCGCTTCCGCCAGCGCCGCGATCAGGTCGCGGTCGAACTCGGCGGCAGCGTGAACTCCGGTGATTCCGGCGCGAGTGACGCAATAGGTGTAGCCCGATCCGAGGCGCGCGATCTCGACGAGGGTCGCGGTCGGCGTGTTCGATGCGGCGATCAGCACCGGGTCGATCCCCGCCGCGCGCATGTCGAGCGCCCACGGCTCAACCTCGCGCGCGGGGACATCGGCGATGAGCAGGCTGTCGGTGCCCGCGGCGGCCGCGCGCGCGAAGAAATCCGTTCGCCCCCGCGCCATGACCAGATTGGCATAGGTCAGGATGCCGACCGGCACCTCGGGATGCCGCGCGCGAAACCCGGCGATCAGCTCGAAACAATCGGCGACGGTCACGCCGGCATCGAGCGCGCGCTTGGCCGCGGCCTGGATCACCGGCCCGTCGGCGACCGGGTCGGAAAAGGGAATTCCGACCTCGACCATATCCGCCCCGCCCGCGACCACTGCATCGAGGAGCGCGGCGCTGGTCGCGAGGTCGGGATCGCCGAGCATCAGGAACGCGCCGAATGCGCCTTCCTCGCGCGCCGCCAGCCGGTCGAACATTGCGGCGTAGCGGCTCATGCCGAGGGTCCGAGCAATTGCTGCGCCTGGCCGACGTCCTTGTCGCCGCGCCCCGACAGCCCGACGAGCAACACCGCGTCGGGCTCCTCTTCCGCCAGCTTGAGCGCGTGCGCCAGCGCGTGCGCGCTTTCAAACGCGCACAAAATCCCCTCTTTCTCGGCGAGCGATCGGAACGCGGCGAGCGCTTCGGCGTCGGTGGCGCCGACGTATTGGGCGCGGCCACTGTCCTTCAAATGCGCATGCTCGGGGCCGACCGCGGGATAATCGAGGCCGGCGGACACCGACCAGCTGTCGCTGATCTGGCCGTCGGCATCCTGCAGCACATACGTCTCGGCGCCGTGCAGAATGCCCGGCCTGCCGCGCAGCAAGGTCGCGCCATGCTCGGCGCCGTCGAGGCCCTTGCCCGCGGCTTCGACCCCGATCAGGCGGACGTCGTCCTCAAGAAAGTCGCTGAACAGCCCGATCGCGTTCGATCCGCCGCCGACGCAGGCAATGACCGCGTCGGGCAGGCACCCGAGCTGATCGAGCATTTGCGCGCGCGCTTCCATGCCAATGACACGCTGAAACTCGCGGACCATCAACGGGAAGGGATGCGGGCCAGCAACGGTACCTAGCAAATAATGTGTATCCACAAATGTTGCCGACCAATCGCGCAGCGCCTCGTTGATTGCGTCCTTGAGCCCGCGCCCGCCGCTCTCGACCGGCACCACCTTGGCCCCCATCAGCTCCATCCGGAAAACGTTGAGGCGCTGCCGCTCGACATCGTGCGCGCCCATGTAAATCACGGTCTCGAACCCGAGCAGCGCACCAGCGAGCGCGGTCGCGACGCCATGCTGGCCGGCGACGGTCTCGGCGATCAGGCGGCGCTTCCCCATGCGCTTGGCGAGGAGCCCTTGAGCGAGCACCTGATTGGTCTTGTGCGCGCCGCCGTGGAGAAGGTCCTCGCGCTTCAAATAGATGTTGGACGGCAGATTGCGGCACCGCGTCAGCGGCGTCGGGCGGCCGGCGTAATTGGTGAGCAGGTCATTGAGCTCGGCGGTGAAGGCCGGATCGTTCTGCGCGTCGAGGAACGCCGCTTCGAGCTGCTCGAGCGCGGGTACGAGGATTTCGGGCACATAGGTCCCGCCATATTGTCCAAAACGGCCGCTCAGGCGCATAGTGCCAGCTCCTGCCGCGACGGCGCGCGCAACGCATCGAACAGCGTGGCAATTTTCTCTGGCGACTTCACGCCCGGCGCCTGATCGACCGCCGACCCGACATCGATCGCATAAGCCCCAAGCGCCATCGCCTCGCGGGCATTGGCGGGCCCGATGCCACCGGCGAGCAAGGCGCGCGGCAAAGCGGGATGCCGGGCGACCATCTCCCAGTCGAAGCTCTGCCCACTCCCGCCCAGGCCGTGGTCGAACAGCAGGCGATCGAAGCCAGGGCGATTCAACGACGCGCCGGCATCGACCGCGCCCCACAGTTCGCAACCCTCGGGCAGCGTGCGCCGCAACTTGGCGATATAGTCCCGATCTTCCTGTCCGTGCAGTTGCACCGCGTGCAGGCCAAGCCGCATCGCCGCTTCGGCGACATCGGCGATGGGGGCGTTGCGGAACACGCCCACCGCCTTAGCCGCAGCCAGGCGCTCGGCTTGCTCGACCGTAATTGCGCGTGGGCTTTCGGGCACGAAGACAAATCCGGCAAAGGTCGCGGGCGCGGCGGCGACGAGGTCTTCGGGCCGGTTGAGGCCGCACAGCTTGACCCGTCCGAACAGCAGAGCCCGCGCCGCCTCGGCCGGGTCGGCCGCGCCCATCAGCGCGCTGCCGATGAGGAAGCCATCGACATGGCCGGCAAGCCGGTCAACGTCGGCGCGCGTCGCAATTCCCGATTCTGACACCAGCAGCCGGTCGGGCGCCAGCGCCGCCAGCCGCTCGGTTGTCGCCAGATCGATCGACAGATCGCGCAGATCGCGGTTGTTGATCCCGATCAGGCGCGCGCCGAGGTGCAGCGCGCGCCGTAACTCCGCCTCGTCATGGACCTCGACCAGCGCATCCATCCCGAGCCGTCGCGCCTCGCCGATCATCGCGCCCGCGTCACCATCATCGAGCACCGAGAGCATCACCAGGATCGCGTCGGCGCCGGCGATCCGCGCTTCGGCGACCTGGCGCGGATCGACGAAGAAATCCTTGGCCAGGATCGGCCCGTCGAATTGCGCCCGAGCGGCGGCGAGGTCGTCGAGCGACCCGCCGAAGAATGCGCCATCGGTGAGCACGCTCAGTGCGTCGGCGACCCCGGCATAGCCGTGCGCGATCCTCGCCGGGTCGGCATCGGCGCGGATCGCTCCGCGCGACGGCGACGCTTTTTTGATCTCGAGGATGAACCGCGCGCCCGGGCGGGCGATCACCGCGGCCAGGCTGCGCTTGGTCGGATGAGCGCGCTGACGCAGGGCGTCGAGCGCCACACCTGCGTAACGCTCGGCCAGCTCTCTGCGCTTGGAGTCGAGGATTTGTCCGAGCACGCCTTCAACCATAGCTCGCCTCGACGAAGCGATCGAGCAGCCTGCCCGCCGCGCCCGACGCCAGCACGTCGGCGGCTTGCCCGACGCCGTCCTTGAGGCTCGCCGCTTTCCCGGCGGTCATCAGCAACGCGCCAGAATTGAGCGCGACGATATCGCGTTCCGCCGCGCTACCCTGGCCGTCGAGCAGCATCCGCAACCGCGCCGCATTCTCGGTCGCATCGCCGCCCGTCACCACGCTCAGTGGCGCGCGCGCCAGCCCCGCTTCCTCGGGTGTGATCGCGATCTCCTCGACCACGCCGTCGGTCAGCCGCAGCGCACGCGTTTCGGCGTGGAGCGCGACTTCGTCGGTGCCGCCGCCATGGACCACCAGCGCCCGCGCCACGCCCAGCGCGCTCAGCGTCTCGGCGATCCGCCGCAGCATCTTGGGGTCGGCGACACCGAGCAATTGCACCGGCGGCCGCGCCGGGTTCACGCACGGCCCGAGCAGGTTCATCACCGTCCGCACCGACAATTGGCGGCGGACCAGCGCGGCGTGCTTCATTCCGGGATGATAGGCCGGCGCGAACAAGAAGCAGAAGCCGATGTGGTCGAGCATTTTCCGGGCGTTGGCGGGCGCCACCTCGAGCCGCGCACCAAGCGCTTCGAGCACGTCCGCCGAGCCGCATTTCGAGCTCACGCTGCGGTTGCCGTGCTTGGCGATCGGGAGCCCCGCGGCGGCCGCGACGAACGCCGTGGCGGTCGACACATTGATCATCCCCGACCCGTCGCCGCCGGTCCCGCAGCAATCCGCGAACAGATAATTGGGCCGGTCGAACGGCGTCGTCGCCGCCGCCAGCGCGCGCGCCGCGCCGATCATCTCTTCCGCCGTCTCGCCCTTCATCCGCAGCGCGATCAGCATTCCCGCAATCTCGGCCGGCTCGAGCTTGCCGAGTACGAGCCGCTCGAACAAATGGGTCGCATCGTCGCTCGGCAGATCTTCGCCCGCGAGCAGGCGCGGCAGGGGGTTGGGGACGGGCGCGGAAGCCGCGATCGCCACGTCGCACGGATCGGCGCGGCGCAAAGCAAGATTGGTCATGAAATTCACCTGAAACAAAAAAGCCCGCCGGACGGCGGGCGGGCAGACGATGATCGAAAACGCTGGTCGATCAGTCGCGCCATCGCGCCGCAAGGGACCCGGCGCGCCACCACAGGTGGACCGGAGCGAATAGGGCAAGGGCGTTGAGCTTGGTCATCAACCCTCTGGGTAGGCGAGACTTTTGAGAGCCGCAAGGCCCATGGTTGACGCACCCCGCGTGGCAATGGCATTGCCGGGCTCGCCTGACGCGGGTGTAGCTCAATGGTAGAGCAGAAGCCTTCCAAGCTTACGACGAGGGTTCGATTCCCTTCACCCGCTCCAGCGTAGAAGCGTAGTGACGAGCGCCGGCGTCGATCGGCTCAATTGACCTACCCTCGCGTTGACAGCGGCGCACCTCGCCGCCATTTGGCGCGCCTGCCGTGCCTCGTGGAGAGGTGGCCGAGTGGTTAAAGGCAGCAGACTGTAAATCTGCCCGCGCAAGCGTACGCTGGTTCGAATCCAGCCCTCTCCACCATGGCTTGTTCGGGCTGGCATCGGCCAGGTTAACATTTCGCAGCCAAACGAAAGAGAACCTGAATTAGCTACGTGAACCGATAAAAGGTATAGGTTTGAGATCGCGGAAGACTAGAACTCTTCCGACTGTCACAGATGCGCGTTCTATTCGTTATCCGGGGGGCGGATTTGCAAGCTGTACAACAGATGGCGTGGAGCGACATGGCGAATGTCGAAGACTCAAATGACGGGCCGGGCGACGGGGAACCCGCAGGCGGGCGAATCGCCAGGCTGACTTCCGGCCAAATCGCCTGTTTACGGCTGGTCGACGCCCATTTGTCATCCAAGGAAATCGCCGCGCGGCTCAACATCTCACCGCACACGGTCGATCAGCGCGTCCGTCAGGCGCTCCACATCCTTGGCGTCGAGCGCCGCGCGCAAGCCGCCCGCATGGTCGCGCAGCATGGCGGGGACGCATATCAGCGCTTGATACATCAATCGCCGTATATTGAGGCGCCCGGCGCGGCAGCCGATGCCAGCGGGGCGATCGGCACTCAGATTCGGCACGCTGATCGCGCAGGAGGGGCGGGAACCGCTGGTTTCCTAACCGAGCAGAGGTCAGCGGACCTCCGGCCCTTCCTGCAACTGCCGTTCGCCACGAGGAGCAACCCCCGGAATGAGATGAGCGTCGGTCAAAGGCTGTTCTGGATCGCGGCAATCGCGATGGGAGCAGCGTTTTCGGCGGGCAGGTATCTCGCCGGACTCGAAAGCCTTTCACGGCTGCTGAGCAGCTAGCAAATCGCCGCAAATCCAGACCGCAAGCAAGCTCGGCGTACCGCGCCGGGCAAGGAGCAGTCATGCGCAAACAGATGATCGAGAACTCCGCTTACGAAGTCGCCACCCAAGTCCGCGCTGTCGAAGAGTGCATCGAAGCGGCGCTGACCGAACTCGCCGACCTGCAGACCAAGATGGTCCAGGCGCGCGCCGTCACCAACGCCGGCTTCGTCAATACCCACGGCGCTTTCGAGCAAGTCGCGGCGGCGCTGACCGGGCTGATCGCCGCGCGCGGCGGGATTGCACACTGCCATGCCGAACTGGTCGAGGCCCGCGCGAGCATCCCCGGCCTCCGCACGGTTAGCTTCGGCGACAATGGCTGCCCGCCGAAGACGGCCCACGCCGATCTCCGCGTGGTTGCCTGACTAACGCGGGTCGGTCACAGTTGCTGACGCCAACATTGCGAGCCGCTCATGGGGCCGATCCCGTTTAGAATCCTCCTGGCGCTCATCGTTCTGTACGCGCTTGTGCGCGGCAGCCGCGACGAGCGCCAGGTCGCGATCATCTGTCTGGCTGGCGCGGCGGCGACGACGATGGTGCTGTCGCCGATGGCCGAGCGCTTCCAAGGCCTGGAAAGCCCGGTCTTGTTGGTCGACCTGATGGTGCTCACCGGGTTCGTGATGGTCGCCCTGCGCTCCCACCGCTTCTGGCCCTTGTGGGTCGCCGGTTTGCAATTGACGACGATCGTTGCGCATCTCCTCAAGGGGATCGATATCGATCTACTGCCGCGCGCCTACGCTGCAGCGCTTAATTTCTGGGCGTATCCGATCATCTTCATCCTCGCGCTCGGCACCTATCGCGCCAATCGCCGAAGCGCCGGCGAACGCACCGCCTGATCGCCGCCAGTTGCGCCGCGCGCCGCGCTTGCCCATTGGGGCATGATGTCGCGTCGCAAGAAATCGCACCAATCCGCTGGAAGCACCGCGCGCCCGCGCTTCTGGGGCAAGCATGCGGTCGCCGCCGCGCTCGACAATCCCGAGCGCAGGGTGCTTCGCGCCTGGGCGACACGCGAAGTTTCCGAGCAGATGGAATTTCCGCAGGATGTGCCACTGACGCTGGCCGAAGCGGCAGACCTCGGTCGTTTGGTCGCGCGCGACGCGCCGCACCAGGGCGTAGTGATCGAAGTCGAGGCGCTCAGCGACCAATGGCTCGACGACATCTTGCCCGATGCGCCCGAAGGCTCGCTGCTGCTCGTTCTCGACCAGGTCACCGACCCGCATAACGTCGGTGCCATTCTGCGTTCGGCGGCGGCGTTCGGAGTCGCCGCGATCGTCACTCAGGACCGCCATTCCCCGCCCGAAAGCGGGACGGTCGCGAAAGCCGCGTCGGGAGCGCTCGAGCGCGTGCCGTGGATCCGCGTCGTCAATCTCGCTCGCGCGCTCGAGGAAATCGGCGAAGCGGGCTTCTGGCGCATCGGCCTTGCCGGCGACGCCGGGCAGACGCTGGCCGAGGCGCTTGGTCCGCAGCGGGTGGCACTGGTGCTCGGCGCTGAGGGCAGCGGGCTACGGCCCAACACCAGGGAGCATTGCGACGCCCTGGCGCGGTTGCCGATCGCGGACGCAATCGAAAGCCTCAACGTGTCGAACGCCGCTGCGGCCGCGCTTTACGCCGCACGCGCGCGCTGATGGTCAGCACGCCAGCCAGCATCCGCGCCCAGGTTGAGGCGCTTGCCAAGGTCGAACCGGCGTTCGCCGATCTCGTCGCGCGCCACGGCTTGCCCGAACCGCGCAGCAGCGCTCCGGGCGCGCACAGCCTCCTGCGCACAATCGTCGGGCAGCAGGTCAGCGTCGCTGCAGCGCGCTCGATGTGGGCCAAGCTTGAAGCCGGCTTCGGCACCCCGCCCGACCTCTCCGCAATCCTCGCCGCGAGCGACGAGCAATTGCGTGCGGCCGGGCTGTCGCGGCAGAAAGCGGGCTACGCCCGCAGCCTCGCGCAGCTGATCCTGTCGGGCGAACTCGACCTCACCAAACTTCCGGCCGACGATGAAGAAGCGATCGCTTTGCTTACACGGATCAAGGGGATCGGCCGCTGGTCGGCCGAAATCTATTTGTTGTTTGCCGAAGGGCGCGACGACGTGTGGCCGGCGGGCGACCTCGCGGTGCAGGTCGAGATCGGGCGGCTGCTCGGCCTTCCCGATCGCCCGGTCGAAAAGCATTTGCGCGAGATTGCCGAGGCTTGGCGGCCACACCGCGGCGCCGCGGCGATCCTTGCCTGGCACAGCTATAACAGCGCGGTGCTGTGACTAGCTGCTGACGGTGGCGGGAAGCGGTCGTGCGCCGAGGCCGGTAAACTGGCGCGCGCCGAGATCGGCGCGGAACGGCGCAAGCTTGGCGTTGCCAGTATCGCGGCCGACGAGATAGGCCGACGACGACTGGGCGTCGCCGCCGCTCCACGCATAAAGCGCGTTGAAGGCGATCAGCGGCACAAACACTTCGCGCCCCTCGATATTGAACAATTGAACATTGGCGCGCGGGGCAACCACCCGCGAATGGATCGGGAAGCGCTTGAGCGGGGCGATGGCCGCGATCCGCTCCCCTTCCCCGACGGGGTTGGCGAAAAAGGCGCCGATCGCCTGGTCCTGACCCTGGCCGGCGTTGAACAGGCTGGCCTCGATCAGCACGCCGCGCGCAGGCGCGCTGCCGCTGTTGATCAGCTCAAGCTCAAACTCGACCACGACTTGATCGCCGTCGACACTGCAGCGCAACGGCGTGAAAGTGATGTCGAGCCGCGGCCGCAGGCGGGTCGAGACGATCCCGAGCGACGCCGGCGCGGCAGCTGGCCGAACAGGCGGGGTCGGGTCGGGTCGCGGCGCGAGGGCGCGCGGCGGCGATGGACGCGGATGGGGCGGACACGGCTCGGGAGCGCGCGGCGCGGGCGCGACGAACGCATCGACCTGCGGCGAATCAGTGTAGCCGGCAAAGGCATGGCGCGCGCGGCTGCGCCACAGGAACAGTCCGCCGAGCGCCAGCGCAATCGCCGCGAGCAGCCACGGCCACGCGCTGAACGGGCGGTTCGGTGCGGCCTCGGTGACCGGGAAATCCGCAGTCGTCGGACCGGAATCGGTCATCCGCCCGTCGATCGGTGGAAGCGGCACAGTGACCGACGCAGCAGGCGCGGTGCGCGGCTCGGTGACGGTGCGCGTGAGCGGTGCGGCGGTGAGCGGAGCGGGGGCGGGTTCGCTCGCCGCTGCTACTGACCGGTCGGGAGTTTGCGCGGGAGGCGGCGCATCGCGCGGGGTTGGTGCCGCGGTCGCACGCGGCGGCGCGGTTGAACGCGGCGGCGCGCTCGTCGTCCGCGCCGGTGCCGGCGAGCGCTCGGCCGGCGTCTCAACGCGGCGCGTGACGGTGCCGTCGATGCTGTAATTCTGCAGCTCGCGCGGGCCGATCGCATTGGTCTCGGGAGTTTCGGCGGGCGCCGGAGCCGCGTCCTGGGCGCGCGCCGGCAGTGCCGCAAGCGCCAGCGCCGCGACTCCAAAGACCATGCTCAAGCGCTGTCCCGCTTTCATCGACTCCTGCTTTTTGCGCGCTGGGATTGCGCCATCTGCCGGCGCTCGAAGTCCCATGCCGTTCAATCCGCTTTTGTTCAAGCCGAGTCGAGATGAACAAAGGGAAAATCCGCGACTTAGCGCCAGTGAATCATCTGGCGTCGACCAGCACTAACTCGGCGTCGTCTTGCGCCTCGATCGTCAGCGACTGTTCGCCGGTGATCGCAATTCCGTCGCGCGGTTCGGCCGCATCGCCGTTGATCCGGATACGGCCGCTGGGCACCAGATAGAGGTGGCGCGTGGGATCGGCATCGAAGCTAATCTTGCTCCCCGCCGTGAGCGACGCGCCGAGGACGCGGGCATTGGCATTGATCGTCAGCGTGCCATCGTCGGCATCGCCGCTGGCGAGCAATTGGAACGCCCCATCGCGCGACTCCTTGGGAAAGGGCATCGCTCCCCAGCTTGGCGCCGCGCCCGGCCGGTCGCTCTCGATCCAGATCTGGAACAAGGTCGTTTCCTCGTCCTCGCGATTAAATTCGGAATGAGTGACTCCGCTCCCGGCGCTCATCACCTGGACGTCGCCCGCTGCGGTTCGGCCGCTATTGCCGAGCGAATCCTGATGGGTGATCGCACCGCTGCGGACGTAGGTGACGATCTCCATGTCGCGATGCGGATGCGGCGGGAAGCCGCTTTGAGCGGCGATGCGGTCGTCGTTCCAGACGCGGATGCGACCCCAGCCCA
>JBDSTQ010000099.1:0-3943 GCA_039928195.1 Sphingomicrobium sp. | reverse complement strand
TCAATCGCGAGCGTGACGATGCAGTAAACATGTTTGGTATTCCCCCTCAGTCCAGCCGTTGCCGGCCAGCGCGAATCATTGCCAGGGGCGAACCCCTCTCCCGATTGCAACGATATCAGAGCTTTGGCGCAGCGGAATTGGCCAAAAGGCTATACATACGTATTCAGCGGTCTAAGCTTTGAAGTGATGCAGCGGCGCCCCACTTCGTTCGACATCGCAGCGCTCGCCGGCGTGTCGCAACCGACCGTTTCGCGCGCGCTCAGCGGCAACCCGGCGGTGAGCGAAGCGACCCGCGCGCGGGTGCTCGCGGCGGCGCAGGAACTGCATTACAAAGTGAACAAGAATGCGTCGGGTTTGCGCCGTCAGCAATCGCGCACGCTCGCGGTTCTGTTCTTCGACGAGCAATCGCCCGAAGGCGCGGTGATCAACCCATTCTATTTGTCGCTGCTCGGACCAATGGTCCGGCGCTGCGCCGACTACGGCTACGACCTCCTCATCTCGTTCCAGCAATTGTCGTCCGATTGGCACGTCGATTATGAAGACAGCCGCAAGGCCGACGGGATCATCCTGCTCGGCTACGGCGACTATCTCGATTACCGCCCGCGGCTCGAGAAATTGATCGAGCTTGGCGCGCATTTCGTGCGCTGGGGCTCGGGCGGGGATGGCCAGCTCGGGACGACCGTGAGTTGCGACAATGAGCAAGGCGGGTTCGACGCGACCACGCATCTGCTCCAGCAGGGCCGGCGCAAGATTGCCTTCATCGGCACCATCGGCGCTGGCTATCCCGAATTCAACGAACGCTGGCGCGGCTATTGCCGCGCCTTGCGCGCCGCCGGCATCGTGCCCGACGATCAACTTCGTATCGACGCCGCGCCAAGCGAAGCCGATGGCCGCGCGGCGCTCGATAGCCTGCTCGAGCGCGGCGCCGGGTTCGACGCGATCTTCGCGGCGAGCGATGTGGCCGCGATCGGTGCGATGCACGCGCTCCAGCAGGTCGGCAGAAGCGTTCCGGACATTGCCGTGGTCGGTTTCGACGACATCCCCGCGGCGAGCCTGTCGAGTCCGCCATTGACCACAGTGACACAGGACGCACGCGCCGCCGCCGAAGCGCTGATCGACACGCTGATCGCCGCGATCGAGGTCGGCGAATGCGTCGATCGTGTGCTCCCGGTCCGGCTGACGGTGCGCGATTCGAGTGGCTGACGAGGCGCCCGGCGGGGCGGTCACGCGCCGCGAAATGATCGGGCTGGGTTCTGCCGCGCTGACCGCGGCGAGCGTTCTGCCGGATGCGGCTGCGGCGACCGCTAAGTCGACGCCGGTTGCGACCGGCCGCGCGCGCAACCGACTGGTGCACTGGCGCTTCCACCTCGGCCACGCTGCCGACATCGAACAGGACTTCGGCTTCGGGCGCAATCAGCGCACTTTCGCCAAAGCCGGCGCGGCGACCGCCGACGCGGCGATGGCGGAGTTCGACGATCGCGGCTGGGCAGAGATTCAAGTGCCGCATGACTGGGCGGTCGCGCTGCCGTTTGCACCGCCCAAAGCGCCGCAAACCAAGGACAGCGAGGATGCCGCCGCCGCGCACGGCTACAAGGCGATCGGGCGCGACTATCCGGCCAATTCGATCGGCTGGTATCGGACGCCGATCGCGGTCGCCGCGGCGGATCAGGGGCGGCGCCTATGGCTCGAGTTCGACGGCGTGTTCCGCGACGCGATCATCTTCGTCAACGGCTACATCGTCGCGCGTAACCAGAGTGGCTATGCGCCGTTCCGCGTCGAGATCGACGATTTCCTCAATTATGACGGCAAGCCCAATGTCATCGTGGTCCGCGCCGACGCCTCGCTTGGCGAGGGCTGGTTCTATGAAGGCGCGGGCATCTATCGCCACGTCGACCTCGTCCGCGCCAACCCGCTGCACATTCCGCAATGGGGGACCGTGGTTCGCAGCGAGGTCGGAACTGACGGCGCGCGGCTGCTCATTTCGACCGAAGTTTTCAACAGCGGCGACGCGCCGGTTTCGGGGACGCTTCGCCACCGCGTGTCCGCGACCGGGCGCGAAGTCCTCGCCATGCCGCCGCTGCCGTTTCGGTTGGCGGCGGGCGAGCGCCGAACGCTCGATCAGGAGGCGCTGCTGCGAGCGCCTGTGTTATGGTCGATCGACGCTCCGCACCTCTACCGCTTGCGCTCCGAGATCGACTCCGGGGGGCGCACCACCGACCGCTTCGATACGCGCTTCGGCATCCGCACGATCCTGTTCGACGCGGCGCGTGGATTTTTCTTCAACGGCAAGCCCGTCAAGCTGCTCGGCACGTGCAATCATCACGACCATGCCGGGGTCGGCACCGGCATTCCCGATGCGCTCCATCGCTGGCGCGTCGCGCAGTTGCAGGAAATGGGCGCGAACGCCTGGCGCAGCGCGCACAATCCGCCCGCGGCCGCCTTGCTCGACGCGTGCGACGAACTGGGCGTGCTGATGATCGACGAGCAGCGCATCAACTCGACCGATGACGAGGCGGTTGGCGAGCTCGACCGGATTGTCCGCCGCGATCGCAATCATCCGTGCATTATCGCCTGGTCGCTGGGCAATGAGGAGCCGCATCAGTCGGATGCGCGCGGCGGGCGCATCAATGCCGAACTGAAGGCGCAGGTGGAGCGGCTCGACCCAACCCGCCCGACGACCTTCGCGATGGACAATAATTGGGACACCGGCGTCGGCCGCGTGGTCGATGTGCTCGGCTTCAATTACCGCATCGACAATATGGAAGCCTATCATTCGCGCCATCCCGCGCAGCCGATCTACGGGTCGGAGACCGGCAGCACGGTGGCGACGCGTGGGGAATATTCCAATGACCCCGCCAGGCATTTCCTCCGCGCCTACGACACCGAGCATCCGTGGTGGTCGTCGACCGCCGAGGAATGGTGGACGATCGTCGCCGACCGCCCCTACCTCGCCGGCGGGTTCGTATGGACGGGCTTCGATTATCGCGGCGAACCGACGCCTTATGCGGCGTTCCCGAGCGTCTCGAGCCAGTTCGGGATCCTCGACACCTGCGGCTTCCCCAAGGACAATTATTACTATTACCGCGCTTGGTGGCGGCCGCAGGAACCGCTGGTTCATCTGCTCCCGCACTGGACCTGGCCGGGTCGCGAGGGCGAGACCATCGAAGTGTGGACGCACGCCAACGCCGAGGAGGTCGAGCTGCGGCTTAACGGGCGCTCACTCGGGCGCAAGACGATGCCGCGCAACCGCCACCTCGAATGGCGCGTGCCCTATGCGCCGGGACGGCTCGAGGCGATCGGCTTTAATCGCGGACGGATCGTCGCGCGCGCTGTGCGCGAGACCGCGGGGCCGGCGCGATCGGTCCAGCTGACCGCCGATCGCCGCACCGCACGCGCCGATGGCAGCGACGTGATCATCCTCAACGCCGCGGTGGTCGACGCGCGCAGGCGGCCGGTGCCGCACGCTGACAATTTGCTGCGCTTCGCGGCGAGCGGGGGAACGATTATCGGCGTCGGCAACGGCAACCCGGTCAGCCTCGAGCCCGATGTCGCGAGCGAACGCCGCGCGTTCAACGGCCTCGCCCAGGCGATCCTCCGCGTCGGCAAATCGCCGGGCCCGATCGGCGCGTCGGTCGCGGCCGACGGTCTCAGCGGATCGCAGCTGCGGATTGCCGCTTTGTCTTTAACGGGAGATCGCTGGTGAAATTTAACGTGCTCGCGGCGCTGGTCGCGGCAATCGGAACCGTTGCTCAGGCGGGTCGCCCAGTGGCGTCGGCGCCGCCACCGCCGCCGGGCGGGCTCTACCTCGGCGCCGACCTGTCTTACGTCAACGAGATGGAAGATTGCGGCGCAGTCTATCGCAGTGGTGGCCAGCCGGTCGATCCGTTCGCGCTGATGAAGCGCGAGGGCGGCAACATCGTCCGCGTGCGCATCTGGAACGACG
>JBDSTQ010000098.1:0-4049 GCA_039928195.1 Sphingomicrobium sp. | reverse complement strand
ATGCGGGTGTCGATGACATTGACCACGCCGCCGATTGCCGACGATCCGAACAGCAATGCCGAGGGCCCGCGCAGCACTTCGATGCGCTCGGCGGTGAGCGGGTTGATCGCCACCGCATGGTCGGGATCGGACGAAGACAGATCGAGGCTGCCAATGCCGTCAACCAGAATTCGTACCCGTTCGCCCGACAGTCCGCGCAGGATCGGCCGCGAGGCAACCGGACCGAAGCTCGATGAGCTCACCCCTGGCTGATCCTTGAGCGTCTCGCCCAGGCTCGGCCGCACCGCGCTGGTCAGCGTCTCCTTGTCGATCACCGACACCCCGCCAAGAACGTCGCCGGCGGCGCGGCGGACCCCGGTGACGACGATCGACTGGTCGGGGTCGCGGTGCGCCTGCGCGGCGTCGCCCGTAGCGGGCACGGCGCCGCCCTCTGAGATGCCGTCGCCCGTCCGGCCGGTTGGCGCGGGGACGGTGGCGGCTGACTGGGCGGGAGCGGGAAAGGCGGAGACACCGACGGCGATTGCCGCAGCGGACAGCAACAAGCGATTCATTGGCACAACCTGAAGGGGAAGATCGGCGCTCGATAGGGTCGATGATATATTATCGCAAGAACCTTCCGACGAGGAGGCGCTACGGTTCGACCAATCGGGTTTGCGCTTGGCCGACGCTCGGCTAGGCCACGCGCTTATGTCCGCCGGTCACGATCATCGTCCACCCGACTTCACCCGCGCCTTCGCGCTCGGGATCGCGATCAACCTTGGCATCGTCATTCTTGAGCTGGTGTTCGGGCTGGTTGGCAATTCGATGGCGCTGCTTGCCGACGCCGGCCACAATCTGTCCGATGTGCTCGGGCTGGTGGTCGGCTGGGCCGGCGCGGTGATGGCCAAGCGCTCGCCGACGCGGCGCTTCACTTACGGATTCAAGAAGGCCTCGATCCTTGCCGCCTTGATCAACGGGTTGTTGCTGATGGTCGCGGTCGGGGCGATCGCCGCCGAAGCGATCCGCCGGCTGTTCAACCCCGCCCCGGCCGAGGGCCAGACGATGATCTGGGTCGCGGCGGTGGCGATCGCCGGCAATCTCGTCACCGCGATGCTGTTCGCGCGCGGCCGGGCGCGCGATCTCAACGCCCGCGCGGCGTATCAGCATATGGCGGCCGATGCGGCGGTGTCGGCGGCGGTGGTGTTCGCCGGCTTCGTCATATTGTGGACCGGCCAATGGTGGGTCGACCCGGTGATGAGCCTCGCGGTCGCGGTGGTGATCGCCTGGGGCAGCTTCGGCTTGCTCAAAGAAGCGGTCGGAATGTCGCTCGCCGGGGTGCCGAGCGGGATCGACGTCGAGGAAGTCGATGCCGCATTGGCCGAGATGGACGGCGTCGCGGGCGTCCATCATCTCCACATCTGGCCGCTGAGCACCACCGAGACCGCGCTGACCGCGCACCTGGTCGTGCCTGGCGATCAGACCGATGCCTTGCTGGGGCGGGCGCGGACCATGCTCCACGATCGCTTCGACATCGACCATTGCACGTTGCAGGTCGAACGCCGCGACGCGCAGAGGGAGCAGTGTTGAGCTTCGTCACCCATCTCGAATGCTCGCTGACGGGTGAGCATCATGCGCGCGGCGAAATCCACAATCTCAGCCGCGCCGGCAAGCCTTTGCTGGTGCGCTACGATTGCACAAAGGCGGCGAAGACGCTGACCGCAGAAAGTCTCGCGGCGCGCCCGCCGGGAATGTGGAAATGGCGCGAACTGCTCCCGCACAGTGGAACTCCGGTCAGCCTCGGCGAAGGCGAAACGCCGCTCGTCGCGCTTAACCGGACCGGCGGCCCGAACCTGCTGGTCAAGGACGAGGGGCGGCTCCCCACCGGATCGTTCAAGGCGCGCGGGCTGGCGATGGCGGTGACGATGGCGCGCGAGCTCGGGATCACGCGCATCGCGATGCCGACCAACGGCAATGCCGGCGCCGCGCTTGCCGCTTATGGCGCGCGCGCGGGGATCGAAACGATCGTCATCTGCCCCGCCGAGACCCCCGCGATAAACGTCGCCGAAACCGCCGCTTATGGCGCGCGCGTCTATGTCGCCGACGGCCAGATCGACGAATGCGGGGCGCTCGTCGGCAGAGGCGCGGCGGCAGGGCTATGGTTCGATTTCTCGACCTTGAAGGAGCCTTATCGCCTCGAGGGCAAGAAGGTCATGGGGTTCGAGCTTGCTCAGCAACTCGGGTGGGAATTGCCCGATGCGATCTTCTACCCGACCGGCGGCGGCACCGGCCTCATTGGTATGTGGAAAGCGTTCGACGAACTCGAAGCGGTCGGGCTGATCGGCCCCAAACGGCCGCGGATGTATGCGATTCAGGCCGAAGGCTGCGCGCCGATCGTCCGCGCCTTCGATGCCGGCGAGGAATTTGCCGAGCGCTGGGACGGCGCGGCGACGATGGCGACGGGCATTCGCGTGCCCAAAGCGGTCGGCGATTTCCTCATCCTGCGCGCGGTCCGCGAGAGTGGTGGGGCGGCGTTGGCGGTGGCGGAAGAGGCGATTGCCCAGGCGGTCGACGATGCCGCGCGCGACGATGGCTTTCTGCTCTGTCCCGAAGGTGGTGCGGTGCTCGCAGGGTGGCTGCTGGCACTCGAGCGGGGGCTGGTCGGGCGCGACGAGCGCGTGCTGCTGTTCAATTGCGCCAACGGCAACAAATATCCGCTCGCCGACACGTCGCGGCGCCTGACGCTGGCAAGCGCCGATCCGTCACAACTGTAGGGGAGGGGCCCGTCGGCGGCCCAGAAATGGTAAACCCCGACAACCGAAGTTGCCGGGGTTCCATGCTTCGCATCCGAAGATTTGAAGCACGATTTGGTGATAGCCGATTCGCGGCGGGAGTCGAGTCAATTGCATCGCAGTACGCACGAAAACTGTGCGCGGAATGGTGGACAAGCCTGTGCGCGGAGATGTGGGCAACTTGAGCGGTCGGCGCGGGTTGTGTGTCCATGGCCAAGCCCCGCACGCTGCGCATCGCGAGCTACAATATCAACGGCATCACCTCGCGCCTGCCGGTGCTGGTGCGCTGGCTCGAGGAATTCGCCCCCGACGTGGTCGGCCTGCAGGAACTGAAGTGCACCGACGACGCCTTCCCGCGCGAAGCGCTTGAGGCGCTTGGCTATCAGGCGATCTGGCACGGCCAGAAAAGCTGGAACGGGGTCGCTTTACTAAGCCGGGTCGGCACCCCGGTCGAAACGCGTCGCGGCCTCCCCGACGACCCCAAGCCCGAGCAGAGCCGCTACATCGAGGCCGCGGTCGCCGGGATCATCGTCGGCAACCTCTATCTCCCCAATGGCAATCCCTCGCCCGGCCTCAAGTTCGATTACAAGCTCGAATGGATGGATCGGCTTCACGTCCACGCGCGAAGCCTGCTCGACAGCAAGCTCCCGGCGCTGCTGATCGGCGACTTTAACGTGATCCCGACCGATCAGGACGTCTACAAACCCGAACGCTGGACCAAGGACGCGCTTTACGCTCCCGCGGCCAAGGCCAAATTCGCCGAACTCGTCGCGCAGGGCTGGACCGACGCCATTCGCCACCTTCACCCCGACGAGCGCATCTACAGCTTCTGGCATTATTGGCGGAACAGCTTCGAGCGCGACGCCGGGATCCGTATCGACCACGCGCTGCTCAGCCCCGCGCTCGCCACGGGTCTCAGGGCCGCCGGCGTCGACCGCACGCCGCGCGGCTGGGACAAAACCAGCGACCATGCGCCAATGTGGGTCGAGGTCGCGCTGTGATGGTGCGGGAAGCAGTTCGGTGCGAATTGCTCTCTTCGCTGTTTTCGTAAATTCGCTCGGTTATCAGCGTCTCAGGTCTGGGTAGTGAGCGACTGCCCGAGCGAAAAGTCTGTCTTTTTCAATAGTTTAAATATCTCGCGGCGACTTCTAGATCGTTGCCACAGAACAGCGAAGCATTGATCGATTATCAGGGGCGATCCTTTTTCTTAGGGATTTGAAAAATAAAATCGCTGAGCGCCGAACTCTTGCAACCGCCAGCGCATATCTCGTGAGCTAATTG
>JBDSTQ010000097.1:0-5973 GCA_039928195.1 Sphingomicrobium sp. | reverse complement strand
CACCGCGCGTGAGTTTGCGCTGCACATCGCGGCGCTCAAGGGGCTCGAACTCGCGCCCGCCGACGCGCAGTTCGCGCGGATCACCGACGCCATTGGGCTCCATCCCGACATCAACCGCCGCATCGCGACTTTCTCGGGCGGGATGCGGCGCCGCCTGATTTTCGCCCAGGCGTTGCTCGGTGAGCCTGAATTGATCGTCCTCGACGAGCCCACCGCCGAACTCGACCGCGCCACCGCGGCGAGCGTCGAAATGCTCATCCGCGAACGCGCGCAAAGCGCCGCGGTGGTGATGACGACGCACCTCGCCGAACCGTTGCGCGCTGAGGCCAACGCCGTGCTCCATGTCGCGGACGGCGGGGTCGCCGCGGCATGACCGCGCTCGCGGTCGCGCGCTCGTCGCTCGCCACCAGCCTCACGCGCTACTCGCGCAGCTGGGGCCTGTGGCTGCTGTTGCTCGTCGCGCCGGTCGGTGCGCGCTTCATGATCGCGCGCGACAATGGCGCGGGGATGCAGGTGGCGATCGGCGGCCACCTCCCGGTGATGACGTCGGCGACGCTTGGCGTGTGCCTGGGGATTGTCGTCTCGACTTTGCTGCTGCCCGTCGCCTTCATTTATTTGCGCGCCAACGTCACCCGCCGCCAGCCGTGGCAGGTCGAGGAAGTGACTCCCGCGGCGCGCGCGCAGATCATGTTCGGGCGCTTTGCCGCCGATGCCGCGGTGTTGCTCGCGATGCTCGCCGCGCTGACCGTCGCCGGCTGGGTGCTCGGCTGGATGATCGTCACCGGGCCGTATCATATCGGCTGGATCGCGCTGCCTTTATGGCTGGTCGCGGCGCCCGCGCTGATCGGCCTTGCGGCGCTTCGCGTGTTGCTCGACGCACGTCCGCTCGGCCGCCGCGGATTTGGCGATTTCCTGTTCTTCGTCCTGTGGATGGCTTCGCTCATCCTGCCCGTCTCGGTCGTCGACCGGCCGTCGAGCTTGGCGACCAATTTCGTCGATTATGGCGGGTTCGTGCGGCCCCTGGTCGAGGGCTCACCCGACCGCAACGACGATTTCGCGATCGGCGGGAGCAATGATCTCAAGCCCGGCCGCGTCCCGCTCGCCACCGAGCGCGGTCTGGCCGCGCCCGGCTATGTCACCTCGCGGCTGGCGTGGATTTTGCTGTCGGCCGCAATCGCCGCCTTCGCCGGCTTGGTCTACGCTCCGCACCGCACGCGCGCGCGCCGCGCGATCGGCTCGCGGCTCGCGCGCTGGCTCGATCCCGCGCCGCCGGCCCCGGCCGATCGGGGCGCCCGTGCCGCGCGCCCCAGCGCTATGCCATTGCTCAATCTCGTCGCCGCCGAATTCCGGCTGATCGGCCACGGCCGGCTGTTCGCCTTGCTCGCGCTGGTCGCGGCGGGCAGCGGCCTGCTTGCCGATTACCGCCACATTGGCAGTCCGGCGGCGCTGCTCTTGCTGATCTTCGCGCTCAGCGCCCATGCCGGACGCAGCGAGGCGCGCGGCCTGCGCGCGCTGACCACGACCGCGATGCTCCCGCCGGTCACCCGGCGCGCGGCGTTTGTCCTCGCCGGGACAAGCTGGGCGCTCCTGCTCGCGCTCCCCGCGGCGATGATGCAGCTCTCGCTGCAACCTGTGCTTCTCGCTGGCGCAACCGGACTTGCGGCGTCGCTCGTCGCCATCGGGCTCGCCGCGCTCAGCGGCTCGGGCTTCGCCGCGCGGCTGGTGTTGCTGATCGCTTGGTACGGCTATTTCTCGAGCTGAGACGGGCCTCGGCGAAGGACTAGCGGCGCCGCTCGATGCTCAGCCGCCGACAGTGCGATGGTAATCGCCCATGAGGGCTTCGACCCGAGCGACGCGTTTCAGCGCCGCGTCGGGCTTGATGCGGAATTCGAAACGACAAGGCGCAGGGCTGTGATGCCGGACTGATATTCGCGTCCGAACGCGGCGAGCGACCGATCCAGCTCCTGACCGGTCCTCGCGCCATCCTCCACCAGGCGTGCCGCTTCCGACAGCCTTTCCAGACCGACGTTGCCGGCCATCGAGATTATCTTGTGTGCCTCTCCGGCAACCACTTCCCGGGAACTGCTGTCCGCCCCGATCAGCCCGGCACTGGTCTCGATCGCCGCCGCGCTATTGCTCAGTAGCGACGCGCCAGCATCTTCGCCGATCGATTTGATCAGTCGATCGACGGCATCGGCGTTGAGTGTTTCACGCGCGCCGTCGGGTTGATCCGCCGCGGATGCCCACGAACGAAGCTTGGCAAGCAGCTTGGCGGAATCGAACGGCTTGGTGACATAGTCGTCCATGCCCGCCGCCAAATACCCGTCGAGATGCTCGGAAAGCGCGTTCGCCGTCATGGCCCAGATAGGCGTGCGACGATTGGGTTCCTTCAGGTTGCGGATCGCGATCGTGGCCGTGACCCCGTCCATCTCGGGCATCTGAATATCCATCAGAATGAGATCGTACCGACGGTTTGCCGCCGCCGCGCAGGCTTCGCGCCCATTATCGACGATGTCGACGGCATGTCCGTCGCGCTCGAGTATGGCCCGAACCAGCGCCTGGTTCACGTCGACGTCTTCCGCAACCAGGATCCGCAGCGATTGGCTCGGAGCTGGGTTCAACGGCTCGCAGGGTGATAAGCTTTGCAGTGGCTCGATCGGAATTTCGAACCAGAAGGTCGAGCCTCGTCCAGGCGCGCTGATCACGCCTATCGCGCCGCCCATCTGTTCGACGACGCGCTTGCAAATCACGAGGCCAAGACCGGTGCCGCCATATTGTCGGG
Source organism: Sphingomicrobium sp. (assembly GCA_039928195.1). Classification (GTDB taxonomy): domain Bacteria; phylum Pseudomonadota; class Alphaproteobacteria; order Sphingomonadales; family Sphingomonadaceae; genus Sphingomicrobium. The sequence goes on along the minus strand of JBDSTQ010000097.1, from coordinate 3,191 downwards.
AAATTGACGCGTCCGCTTGAGTGAAATGTTTGAACAGCCTGGCTTGGACCGCCTCGCTGATGCCAATTCCGGTGTCGGTCACTTCAAACCTTGCCCACCCGTCTTCGGTGCCGGGCAAAGCGCTGATGCGTATCCCGCCATAAGCGGTAAACTTTTTCGCATTCACGCATAGGTTGAGGAGGACCTGGCGGAGCCGCGCGCTGTCGCCAACGATCCACTGCGGAAGTCGCGGAGCAACGTAGGAGCGAAGCGAGAGGCCCTTCTCCTCGCATTCATTGCGTACCAGGGCTTCGCAACCCTCGACCACGCGGCATAAATCGACGCCGGTGCGTTCCAGCTCCAGTTCGCCTGCCTCGATCTTGGACAGATCGAGCACGTCGTTGACGATCGCCAACAGCGATTTTCCGGCATCGGACAGATGATGCAAATAATTGCGCCGGCTCTCGGGGGTGAGGTCGCCGGTCCGCAGCAAGTCGGCAAAACCGATGATCCCGTGCAGCGGCGTTCGCAGCTCGTGACTGATCGTCGCCAGAAAATCCGATTTTGCCCGGCTTGCCGCCGCGGCCTCTTCGGCGAGCCGAACCGCATCGGACACATCCCAGTTGATGCCGACGAGCCGGGGACAACTGCCATCTTCCTCGCGCAGCGTGACCGCCAAGCCGCGGATGTGACGAATTTGGCCGTCTGGCCAGATCACCCTGAACTGGGTTTCGAACGTGCCCTTGCCTCCGATACACGATTGAAGCTCGGCCTGCACAGCGGACAAATCGTCGGGATGGATCGCATCCGTCCAGCAATCGAGTTCCGTTCTGGGGTCGTCCGCGGACAAGCCGTAAAGCTCGAGCATTCGCGGATCGCTGATCGTGCAATTGGTCGTCAGGTCGAGCTCCCAAATGCCGATGCCGCCTGCGCGCGTGGCAAGAGAAAGCCGTTCGGTCAGTTCTCGCTGGCGGAACTCGGCAGACTTCCTGCTCGAAATATCCTGGATCTGGGCGACAAAGTGGAGCGGGCGGGCGTCCGCGTCGCGGACCAGCGACACGGTTAATGTGGCCCAGACGTATGAGCCGTCCTTGCGTTGATATCGCTTTTCCATCTGGTAGGATGGAATGGTCCCCGCAAGCACCGCGGAAACCAGCTCGAGATCGGCGTCCAGATCGTGCGGATGGGTGATTTCCTGGAAGGTCTTGGACCGCAGTTCTTCCTCGTCGTAGCCAAACAGGCTCCTCAGCGCGAAATTGGTTTGAAGCCAGTCTCCGTCGAGCGAAACGATGGCCGTGCCGATTGCGGAATGCTCCATCGCCGACGCAAACTGCCGGGTGAGCAGCGCGCTGCTGACATCGCTGAAGTCGAGTATCTGAAAAGCGGCTTTGCGCTCCCCCTTGGGGACCAATGGACGTTGACGCTCGGGTTTCATTCGGTCCCACTCACCTGACGAAAGTGACTGTAGCCAGGCGGCACTTAACCGTTCCTAGACAAATGGTCCGGATTGGACCGGTCTGCGCGCTGCCCATTGCCGGCGATCATCGCGCGGCCCGACGATTGACCCTGGTCGGCGCCGCCCGCAGCCTCTTGCATCCTCGCCGCCTTTCGACTGTTGTTCCTGCTGCGCACGGGTGGAGGAGGATCGCGGCACGGTGTCAGGACTTCGCATCCCCGAACGCGACGCGGCGAGCGTATTGCTGGTGCGCGCGATCGAAAGCGAGGATCTCGACGGCGTCGCGCTCAGCCGCGAGGACCGCCGCGATGCCAGCGCCGCCGCGCTCGCAGAGACCCCGATCGACGACGATCGCGACCGCAAGCAGGTGCGCCGCTTCCTCGTCCGCCGCGCGAACCGCGCGCTGACCCGGCTCGAGGCGCGCTATCCCGCGCTGCGCCACGTCCGCACAGCCGCGCATTGGCCCGGCTGGCTGACCCCCAGCGTCACCGCCGCCGCATTTCTGCTCGGCCTGCTCAGCAATGCGTTCAACAGCGCGCGCCTTAACATTCTCGCCTTCCCCTTGCTCGGCGTGCTCGCCTGGAACGGCTTCATCTATCTGGTGCTGATCGGCGGCGGACTGCTGCATCTCGTCCGCCGCCAGCCGGGCAGCCGCCCGCATTTGCTCGAGCGCGCGCTCGGGGCGATCGTTCGCCCCGCCGCGTCGCGCCTCGCCGGCCAGCCGACGCTCGAGCGCGGGGTCGCCCGCTTCGCCCGCGACTGGGCGAGCGCCGCGGGTCCGCTGACGCGCGAGCGCGCCTCGCTCACCCTCCACCTCGGCGCGGCCATGCTCGCCATCGGGCTGCTCGCCGGGATGCTGCTGCGCGCGCGTTACACCGCCGAATATAATGCCGGCTGGGCGGGGACCTGGGCGGGCGCGGAAAATGAGATCGCCTGGTTCCTGCGCATCGTCCTCGGCCCGGCGAGCGCGCTCACCGGGATCGCCTTGCCCGACGCCGCCCAGCTGCGCGATCTTCGCGGCGGGTTCGAAAATGCCGGCAATTGGCTCGTCCTGTGGGCAGTGACCATTGGCGCGTTCGTGGTCGTCCCGCGCCTTCTCCTCGCGCTTTACCACAGCGCCCGCGCGACGATCTTCGCGCGGACGATCCCGCTGCCCCACGATTTCTATCTGCGCAGCCTGCTCCGCAACGCGCTCGGTCGCGCCAGCCTCGCGCACGTCATTCCTTATGCGATTACCCTCGACGATGAAGCGCAACGCCACACAGGGCGCCTGCTCGCCGCCGCGCTCGGCGAGCGCACCCGCGTCGAGCTCGCCCCGGCGATTCCTTATGGCGAGGAGGAGGTCTGGCTCGCCGCGACGCCCGACCTCGCCAATTTCGACCAATTGATCCTGCTGTTCAGCCTGGCCTCGACTCCCGAGGCCGAAAATCACGGCGCCCTCGTGGCTGCGGTCAAGCAGCGCATCGCCGGCACCGGTACGCATTTGCTCGTCCTCCTCGACGACAGCAGTTTCCGCCGCAAATCGCGCGGGCAGGGGGCTGCCGACCAGCGCCTGCACGAACGCCTCAGCGCATGGAATGCCGTCCTCGCGCCCGCCGATTTGACCGCCGTCGCCATCACTCTCGACGCGCCCGACCCCGTCGCCGCCGCGCGCACGATCGAGCAAGCAATCCTCCGCACGGTCCCCGCATGACTCTGCCGCAGACGGTCAATTTGAGCCTCGTCAGCCACACCAACGCCGGCAAGACCACGCTCA
>JBDSTQ010000096.1:0-11450 GCA_039928195.1 Sphingomicrobium sp. | reverse complement strand
GCCCAGCGCGAACACGAAATCGGAGACAAGGAATATGGCGGAAGGCACCGTCGCGGCCGATCAGCTGCGGCTGTTCATCGAGCGCATCGAGCGACTCGAGGAAGAGAAAAAGGCAATGGCGGACGATGTTCGCGACGTTTACGCCGAGGCCAAGGCCAACGGCTATGACACCAAGATCATGCGCATGATCGTGCGCTTGCGGAAGATGGAAACGCATACCCGCCAGGAGCAGGATGCGCTGCTCGACACCTATCGCCAGGCGCTCGGGCTGGCCTAAGGACAAGACCATGGCCGGCCATTCAAAATATAAGAACATCATGTATCGCAAGGGCGCGCAGGATAAGAAGCGCTCCTCGCTGTTCTCCAAGCTCAGCCGCGAGATCACCGTCGCGGCGAAAATGGGGCTGCCCGACCCCGACGCCAATGCCCGCCTGCGCGCGGCGGTGATCGCCGCGCGCGCGCAGTCGATGCCCAAGGACAATATCCAACGCGCGATCGACAAAGCGAGCGGCAGCGACGCCGAGAATTATGAGGAAATCCGCTACGAGGGCTTCGGCCCCGGCGGGGTTGCCCTGATCGTTGAGGCGCTGACCGACAATCGCAACCGTACCGCGACCAACATGCGCACCGCTTTCTCGAAGAATGGCGGCAATCTGGGCGCGAGCGGCAGCGTCAGCCACGGCTTCGAGCGTATGGGGCTGATCGAATTTCCGGCCAGCGTGGGCGATTCCGACAAAGTGTTCGAAGCCGCCAGCGAAGCCGGCGCCGACGATGTCGAAAGTGACGAGGGTGGCCACCGCATCTGGACCGCACAGGAGAATCTCCACGAGGTCGCGCGCGCGCTCGAGCCGCTGCTCGGCGAAGGCGAAGGCGCTAAATTGGCATGGAAACCGGGCACCGAAGTCGAGGTCCGCGGCGACGAAGCCGCGACCCTGCTGCGCCTGATCGACACGCTCGACGAGGACGATGACGTCCAGACCGTATGGGGCAATTACGACATCCCCGAGGACGAGCTGGAGAAGATGGGCTGATTGGGTTCGCGCAGAGCCGCGGGGACGCAGAGTTCCGGTTGTGAGGACAATCGACGAGATCAGTGGTGATGTGCTCGATCTTGCACTTCGCTTGCATCGGGACCTGGGGCCTGGCCTGCTCGAGTCAGTTTATGAAATGGTTTTGGCTGGCAGGCTGGCAGCCGCCGGCTACATCGTTGAGCGGCTGCGACCGGTCGATATCATGTTCGAAGGGCTTCATTTTCCTGCGGCGTTTAAGATCGACTTGCTCATCGACGAGCGAGTTTTGATCGAAATTAAGTCGGTCGAGCGGCTGAACGCGGCGCATGCCAAGCAGCTTCTGACGTATCTGCGACTGACGAAGCAGCCTCTCGGGCTGCTTATCAACTTTGGCGGAGCGACACTGAAGGAGGGGTTTCGCAGATGGTCAACGACTACAGCCCCTCTGCGTCTCAGCGTCTCAGCGTGAATCCAAATTCTTCATGATCATCCTCGGTCTCGACCCCGGGCTGGGCACGACCGGATGGGGCGTCATTCGCGCCGAAGGCAATCGCCTGACGCACATCGCCAATGGCCAATTGAAGACCGCGCCAGCAGAGCCGCTGCCCGCGCGGCTCGCCCACCTCGCGACCCAGCTCGAGGCCTTGCTCGCCGACCGCCCGGTCGATGCCACGGCGGTTGAGGAGGTGTTCGTCAACAAGAACCCGCAATCGACCTTGAAGCTCGCCCAGGCGCGCGGCGTGGTGCTGATGATCGCCGCGCGCGCGGGGCTCGAGGTCGGCGAATATGCCGCGCGGCTGGTCAAGAAAGCCGTGGTCGGCACCGGCAATGCCGAAAAAGCGCAGGTCCATGCGATGGTCCAGCGGCTGCTGCCCGGGGTAGCGATTGCCGGTCCCGACGCTGCCGACGCGCTGGCGGTGGCGATCACCCATGCGCATCATCTGGCGAGTAAGCGGGCAGTTCACCAGTAATTCGTCATTCCCGCGAAAGCGGGAATCCCGCTTAATGCGCCAGTGTAGCGGGACCCCCGCTTGCGCGGGGGTGACGAATAACTACCGTAGTCACATGATCGCCCGCCTCACCGGAACCCTCGCCGAACTGACCGCAGACGGCGCGGTGATTGACGTCGCCGGGGTCGGCTATCAACTGCTGTGCAGCGCGCGCACGATCGCCGCGATCGGCGCGCTCGGGGACGAGGTCAAACTGCTCACCGAGCTTCAGGTGCGCGAGGATGCGTGGACCCTGTTCGGCTTCGGCTCGGCGGGCGAGCGCGATACCTTTCGCGCCTTGACCAGCGTCCAGGGCGTCGGCGGGCGGGTCGCGCTCGCGATCCTCTCGGTACTCACCCCCGACGAATTGACCCGCGCGGTGGCGCAAAGCGACAAAGCGATGATCGGTCGCGCCAACGGCGTCGGCCCCAAGCTTGCCCAGCGCATCGCCAACGAACTCCACGGCAAGCTCGGCGCGCCCGGCCTCGCCGGCGCCACCGCCGCCCCCCGCGCCGGGACCGCGCAAGACGCCCTCTCCGCCCTTGCCAACTTGGGCTTCAAACCCGCCGAAGCGAGCGCCGCGGTCAACGCCGCGCACGATGAACTCGGCGACGGCGCCACGCTCGACGCGCTCGTGCGGCTGGCTTTGCGCAAGGCGGCGAGATGATCGTCGCGGTCTACAGCGCCAAGGGCGGCGTCGGCAAAACCACGCTCGCGGTCAACCTCGCCTGGGCGAGCGCGGCGCTGTCGAAGCGCCGCACCTTGCTGTGGGACCTCGATGCGCAGGGCGCAGCAAGCTTCATCCTCGGCCAGGAACCCGACGGGCGCGCGGCCAAGGCGAGCATCACCCGCGACGCCGACGTCTCGCGCCTGATCCGCGCGTCGAACATTGCCGGGGTCGACGTTCTCCCCGCCGACGAATCGCTGCGCTCGCTCGACCATGCGTTCCACGACCTCGGCAAGCGCAAGCGTCTGGCAAAGATCGCGGCCGAGCTTGGCCGCGAATACGACCGCATCATCATCGATTGCCCGCCCGGACTGACCGACACTTCGGACCAGATCCTGCGCGCCGCCGATCTGGTGGTGGTGCCGGTGATCCCCTCGGCGCTGTCGCAGCGCTCGCTCGACGTGATCAAGCAATATGTCGGGCGAAAGAAGGGGCCACGCGTGATCCTCGCCCCGGTGTTCTCGATGGTCGATCGCCGCCGCGCGCTGCACCAGGCCGAGCTTGCGCGCCACGCCGGCTGGCCGGTCATTCCGATGGCCAGCGCGTTCGAAAAAATGAGCGAGGAGCGCAAGCCGATCGGCGATTTGCTGCCGCGCTCAGCGCCCCCGGTCGAAGCGGTCGCGAAATTGTGGCAGCGGGTGGAGAAAGCGCTGGCGAAGTAAGCGGTCAATCAGTCCAAGCGTCGCGTTTGATAAGCCAGAAGTCGCCCGCTCTCGCTGCTTGTCGCGAAGCGCTGCATCTGCGAATCAGGGACCAGATGGCTACCGACCCCGCCCGCATCACCACGCCCGAGCGCACGCCCGAGGATGCCGACCTCGCGCTGCGGCCGAAGAGCCTTGACGAGTTCATCGGCCAGCAGGCGGCGCGCGAGAATCTGCGGGTGTTCGTCCATGCCGCCAAAAGCCGCGGCGAGCCGCTCGATCATGTCTTGCTCCACGGCCCGCCGGGGCTCGGCAAGACCACGCTCGCGGGCATTCTCGCGCGCGAAATGGGCGTCGGCTTCCGCGCCACTTCGGGTCCGGTCATCGCCAAGTCGGGCGACCTCGCCGCTTTGCTGACCAATCTCGAGGACGGCGACGTGCTGTTCATCGACGAGATCCATCGCCTCAATCCGGCGGTCGAGGAAGTGCTCTATCCGGCGATGGAGGACCGCGCGCTCGACCTGATGATCGGCGAGGGTCCGTCGGCGCGCTCGGTGCGGATCGATCTGCCGCGCTTCACCCTGATTGGCGCGACCACGCGCCAGGGACTGCTGACAACCCCGCTGCGCGACCGCTTCGGGATCCCCGTGCGGCTCAACTTTTACTCGGTCGAGGAGCTTGAGCTGGTGGTCAGCCGCGCCGCTCGCCTGCTCGCTGCTACGGTCGATGGTGATGGCGCGCGCGAGATTGCCAAGCGCTCGCGCGGCACGCCGCGGATCGCCGGGCGCCTGCTCCGCCGGGTGCGCGATTTCGCCCATGCCGCGGGGGCCGCGACGGTCGATGCCGAAGTCGCCGACCGCGCCTTGTCACGGCTGGAGATCGACGCGCTCGGGCTCGACGCGATGGACCGCCGTTATCTGACGATGATCGCCGACCTCTACGGGGGCGGCCCGGTCGGGGTCGAGACGCTCGCCGCTGGCCTGAGCGAACCGCGCGACACGATCGAGGATGTGATCGAGCCGTTCCTCATTCAGCTCGGCCTCATCGCGCGCACTGCACGCGGGCGCTGCCTCAACGGCCGCGGCTGGAGCCATCTTGGCCTGCCGCAGCCCCAGGGCAGCCAGGTTGGACTGTTCGACGGCGGAGCGTGATGCGTTATCTATTGCTGAGTTTTGCGCTGCTCGCGGCGCCAGCTGCCGGTCAGGCTCCTGCGCGGTCCGCCACTCCCGATTACGCCGCCGACCGCAACTGGCTGTGTCTGCCGGGCCGCGCCGACGTCTGCTCGACCCCACTCGCGACCACCGCGCTCAATCCCGGCGGCTATGGCGCGACCGGCCGGACGAGCATCGCCGCAGCCCCGCCGGTCGACTGCTTCTACGTTTACCCGACGGTGTCGAGCGATGAGGGCCTCAATAGTGACCTAAACGCCGGGCGCGACGAGCGGCTCGCGGCGGAGACCCAATTCGCGCGCTTCGCGTCGGTGTGCCGGCCGTTCGCACCAGTCTATCGCCAGATGACGGTCGCCTCGATCGCCGTTTATGCGACCGGCGGCGACGTCAGCCGCGCCGGCGCGATTGCTTATACCGATGTCGCCGCAGCCTTCCGCAACTTTATCGCCAGGCGCAGCGCCGGGCGGCCGTTCGTGCTGATCGGCCACAGCCAGGGCAGCCTGATGCTGCAATTGCTCATCGCGCGCGAGATCGAGACCAACCCGGCTTTGCTCAAGCGGATGAAGCTGGCGATCATCCCGGGCTACAATGTGCTGGTGCCGCAGGGCAAGTTGGTCGGGGGCACGTTCAAGCGCACCCCGTTGTGCAGCCGCACGGGCGAGACCGGCTGCGTGATGAGCTGGGTCAGTTACCGCGAGCGCAATGCGCCCCCGTCGGGGGCGATCTTTGGCTTTGCCGATCGGCCCGGAATGACCGTCGGCTGCGTCAATCCGGCGCGGCCCGGCGCACGCGGCTGGATCCCGCTCGACAGTTATTGGTTCACCCGTTCGAGCCTGCCCGTCGCCGGCGGTCCAATTGCCTGGTCGAGCGAAGGCGCGCCGCCGAGCACTTACGTCCGCACCGCTGGGCTGGCCTCGGCGCAATGCGTCAATGACGGCGCGCGCGGGTATTTGTCGATCCGCACCAACGCCGACCCCAAGGACAAGCGCACCGACCGCATCGGCGGCGAAGTCGGGCTGTTCGGGATGTTCCTCCCCGGCTGGGGCATGCACCTCGCCGACATCGCGCTCGCCCAAGGCGATTTGGTGCGCGCGGTCGCGGGTGTCAGCGCTCCACCCAGAACAATTCCTCCACCTGCACGCTGAGCGCTTCGGCGAGCTTCAACGCAAGCAGCGTCGAGGGCACGAATATGCCGTTCTCGACGGTGTTGACGGTCTTGCGCGTGACCCCGACGCGTTCGGCCAGCTCCGCCTGCGTCAAGCCGCACGCGCTTCGCCGCTGCTTGATCGCATTGCCGAGCCGGTCAGTCATCCTTGAGCGCGCGCCGCTCGAGCATTCCAAAACGTAGCAAGGCCGCAGCAATGCCGATGGTCATGACGAGGTGGATCGCGTCCCGTCCCGACAGCGGCTCGAACAAATCGTAGGCGTAAAGCGCGATGCAGCCGATCATGCTGGCGAAAAAGCCGAACCCGAAGGCCGCGCTGCGGTGCGCGCGCGTGACCTCGTCATTGGCGAATTCGCGCACCACGCGCGGATAAATGTACCCGCCGCCCGTTGCCAGCACGATCAGCAGGACCGACGACAGCACCAGCCACGCCGCGATGTGCACATCATCGGTTGCGCGCGGTGCCCGGTCGCCGCTGAAATAGGTCGCTTGCTGCGCCAGAAAAATGAATGCGACCACCGGCAGCATCCGTGCCCTCCGCCGGCTTAAGCGCTCGGCCTGCGCCGCGACATCCGCATCCGTCATCGTCGTCCCCTTTGTAACCTAGACGTTCCTAGTAACCTGTAGGTTACACGAGTCAAGCGGCTTGGCGGACTTGGCGGCGCTGGCTAGAGCCACGGCGATGGGCACCGCCGACATCGACCAACCCTATCGTGGCGGCCTTGTCGGGCGCGAGCACCACTTCGCGCTAAGCGTCTATTTCGAGGATACCGACGCCTATGGCATCGTCTATTACGCCAATTATCTGCGCTTCATGGAGCGCGCGCGCTCGGACATGATCCGCTCCGTCGGGGTCGACCAGTTCGCCGAACTGCGCGCCACCGGCAGCGCGTATGCGGTGGTCTCGGTCGACATCCGCTATCGCCATCCGGCGCGGCTCGGCGACACTCTGCTGGTCGTCAGCTCGATCGAGGGCCTGCGCGCGTCGTCGGTCGACATTCAGCAGCGAGTCATGCGTTCGGGACAAGTGATGACCGACGCCCGCGTCACCGCGGCGTTCCTCGATGCCCAGGGCCGGCCGCGGCGCCAGCCCAAGGAATGGGTGGACAAATTCCGGGAGGTCAGCACAGCCGCACGATGATCAGATTTGCAATTTTCATCGCAGCACTCCTGCCTGCTGCCACGCCCGCGCTCGCGCAGACCGGCGGTCCGGCGATTACCGTTGTCGCGGTGCCGCCGCTGACCACGCCCGATACCGGCACCAAGGGCAACGAGACGCTGGCGATCGCGTGGCAGGCGACCCAATTGATTGCCAGCGATCTGCGCGCGACCTCCGATGTGATGCCGCTGCCGTCGGTCCAGAAGGACTATTACTCTTTCCCCGAAGTCACCGCGCCGACCTTTACCAAATGGCGTGCGGCCGGGGCCAAGGCTTTGCTCACCGGATTCGTCCAGTCGCGCGCCGATGGCCGGCTGACCTTCGGCTTCTACGCCTACGACACCGTCACCGGCCGCGAAGTCGCGCGCAAGGGGTTCGTCGTCGCCGCCGGCGACTGGCGCCGCGCCGCGCACAAATGCGCGGGGCTTGCCTACACCGCCGCCACCGGTGAGCCCGGAGTGTTCGACACGCGCATCGCTTATGTCGCTGAAAGCGGCGCCGGCGCAGCGCGCGTGCGCCGCGTCGCGGTGATGGACAGCGACGGCTTCGGCCACAATTTCCTCACCGCCGGCGAGACGCTGGTGCTGAGCCCGCGGCTGTCGCCGGCGGGGGACAAGGTGGCGTTCGTATCCTATGTCGCGGGCAAGCCGACGGTCATCATCGCGAATATCGAAACCAAGGACCAGCGGCCGATCGTTGCCGGCGACGCGCTGACCTTCGCCCCTCGCTTTTCGCCCGATGGTGCGCGGCTGGCATTCTCGATGATGCTCGGCCCCAACAGCGACATCTATGTCGCGAGCGCCAACGGCGGACCGCCGATTCGGCTGACGACATCGCCGGGGATCGACACCGCGCCCGCTTTCTCGCCCGACGGACGCCAGATCCTGTTCGAAAGCGACCGCTCGGGATCGCCGCAAATCTATGTGATGAACGTCGACGGCAGCGATCAGCGCCGCGTGAGCTTCGGCGGCGGCTGGTATTCGGCGCCCGAATTCAGCCCCGACGGGAAATCGATCGCGTTTGCCCGCCGCGGCAGCGACGGCCTGCGCGTCGGCGTGATGGGCGCCGATGGCAGCGCCGAGCGCGTGCTCACCTCGGGCCCGAATGACGACAGCCCGGTGTGGGGGGCGAACAGCCGTGATCTGTTGTTCCAGCGCATTGGCGCCGACGGGCGCAGCGCGATCTTTCGCCTGACCAGTGCCGGCGGCGCGGCGCAGAAACTGGTCACACCGCAAGATGGATCCGACCCCGACTGGTCGGCGCAAAGGGATTGACGATGCGCACCCTGCCGATCTTCGCCGCCCTCGTTCTGACGCTCTCAGGCGCAGCCGGTGCGCAGGTCCGCCGCCCGGGTGCGCGTCAGCCGGTGCCGGTCCTGACCGGGATTGACGCATTGCGTGCCGATTTCCTCGCGCGGACCGGCTCGAACATCCTCTATTTCGGGGTCAACAGCGCCGGACTTGGCGCGCCGGCGCGGGCGGTGCTGGGCGCGCAGGCCGCGTGGCTGCGCCGTCAGCCGGCCGTGGTGGTGCAGGTCGAAGGCTATGGCGATCCGGGCGACAGCCGCGACCACGCCTTGGCGATGGGTGCGCGGCGCGCGCAGGCGGTGCGCGATTACCTGGTTCTGCTCGGGGTTCCGTCGGCGCAGGTCGCGCTGACCAGCTGGGGCAAGACCAGGCCCGGCGCCGGGCGGGCGATCGTCGTTCTGGTTCGGTAGTCGTCTTCAGGCTGCGCGGCGCTGAAAGCCGCAGCTGCCGAGCCATGAGCGTGCCTGGCGCTGCGCTTCGGCGATTTCGCGCGCGGTCATCTCAAGCGAGATGTCGGCGCGGCATTCCTGCCCCCGGCTGCATCCCGACAAAGCGGCAAGATTGAACCATTTATGTGCTTCGACAAGGTCGACGGGCGCCCCGCCGCGGCCAGTCGAATAGGTCACGCCAAGTTCGAACAAGGCATCGACGTCGCCGGCTTCGGCATCGGCGAGGCGGCTGCGGATCAAAAATTCCGCGCTCTTCTGACTAATGGCACCCATGGCAACGTCCCCTCTTCAATTCGTAAGGGGCAATTCATCAGTCGAACCACAACAAATGGTTAACGCGGGGGAGACTTTGTTAAAACCGGCAGATTGTCGATCAGCCGCGCAGAGCCGATTTTCGCCGCGGCGATGAGGCGCATTTCGCCTTGTACTTGCAGCAGCGGCTCAAGCGTTTGGGCATCGACCAGCGCGAGATAATCGATGCGCGAAAATCCCGCGTCGCGCAAAATCCCGAGGCTCGTTTCTATCGATTGTGTGACGTCGGCGCCGCCTTCGATCGCGTCGCGGGCAGCCTCAAGCGCGCGAGGCAGGGCCGCGGCGCGATCGCGCTCGTCGGCTGATAGATAGGCGTTGCGCGATGACCGCGCGAGACCGTCGGCTTCGCGCACCGTGGGCACGCCGACGATCTCGACACCGATAGCGAGATCGCGTTGCAACCGGCGGACGACCGCGAGTTGCTGCCAATCCTTTTCGCCGAATATCGCGAAATTGGGCAACGACGATATCAGCAGCTTGGCGACGACCGTCGCGACTCCGTCGAAATGTCCGGGCCGGTGCGCGCCTTCCCACCGTTCGGACACGCCAGCGACGCTGACGGTGGTGGCGAAGCCGTCGGGATAGATCTCCTCGTCGCCCGGCAGCCACACCGCGTCGCAGCCCGCCGAGCGCAATTTGGCAAGATCGGCGGCTTCGCTCCGCGGATAAAGATCGAGATCGGCGGGATCGTTGAATTGCAGCGGGTTGACGAAAATTGTCGCGACCACCCGCCCGGCCAGCCGCTTGCCCTCGTCGACCAGCGCAACATGCCCGTCGTGCAGCGCCCCCATCGTCGGGACCAAAGCGAACGCCTCACCCTGGGCGCACCACTGCGCCGAGAGCAGATCCAGCTCCTGCCGCTCACGAACGATTTGCACCCTGCCCTGGCCTCTTATAATCCAATGCCGTCGCGCTTCGCCGCCGACGGGGTAAAGATCAAGCCCGAGGGGAGGCTATGAACCAGCCGCATTTCATCGTCTTCGCCAATGAAAAGGGCGGGACCGGCAAGTCGACCACCGCGGTTCACACCGCGATCGCGCTCGCCGCTTCGGGTCACCGCGTCGCCGCGCTCGACCTCGACAGCCGCCAGCGGACGCTGACCCGCTATCTCGAAAATCGCGCCGCGACCGTGCGCCGGCTCGACAAGCAATTGCCGCAAGCGCGCTTCGAAGTGCTCGAGGAGCAGAGCGAGGCCGCGCTCCATGCCGCGCTGGAGCGACTGTCCGCCGCCGCCGACGTGATCGTCATCGATACCCCCGGCCGCGACGATGCGGTGGCGCGGGCGGCAATCCTCAAGGCCGATACTTTGGTCACGCCGATGAACGACAGCTTTGTCGACCTCGACCTCATCGGTCAGGTTCATCCCGAGAATTTCAAGGTGACTAAACCGAGTTTCTACGCTGAGTTGATCTGGAACAGCCGCACCCAGCGCGCCAAGCAGTCGGGCAAGAGCGTCGACTGGGTCGTGCTCCGCAATCGCCTCCAACACATCGATTCGCACAATTTGCGCCGCGTCGGCGCGGCGCTCGACGAGCTTGCCCGCCGGGTCGGCTTCCGCGTCATCCCTGGCCTCGGCGAGCGCGTCATCTACCGCGAACTGTTCCCCAAGGGCCTAACCCTGCTCGACCTCCAGCAATTGGGCGAAGTCGGCATCGGCCACATCACCGCGCGCCAGGAATTGCGCGAAATGATCGCCGGGCTGGGCATCCCCGCACCGGGCGAAGAACAGGCCAGGGTCGCGTGAGGAACCGCTGCTTCGAGACGCCGTTTCGACAAGCTCAACGGCTCCTCAGCATGAGCGGATTGATTATGAACCCGCTCATCCTGAGGAGGGACTGAGCGAGCGAAGCGAGCCGAAGGCCCGTCTCGAAGGACGCAAAGGACATGAATGACCCACAAATTCCACCCTTCCATCCTGCGCGAATATGATGTCCGCGGAATCGTCGGCGATACGCTCAGTGCCGCCGACGCGCGCGCGCTTGGCCGCAGCTACGGCGCGCTCGCGATCGGCGAGGGCGCACGCCGCATCGCCGTCGGGCGCGACGGCCGCACCCATTCGCCCGAACTCGAGGCGGCGCTGATCGACGGACTGACCGCGAGCGGGCTCGACGTCGTGCGCATCGGCATGGGACCAAGCCCAATGCTCTATTTCGCCACCGCGACGCTCGGCGTCGATGGCGGCATCCAGGTCACCGGAAGCCACAATCCGGCCGATTATAATGGCTTCAAGATGCTGCTCAACGGGCGCTCGGTGTTCGGCGAGGAGATCCAGGCGCTTGGGGCGCGCGCCGCCGCCGCCGATTGGGTCGAAGGTGACGGCTCGGTCACCGACGCCGACGTGCTCGACGCCTATGTCGCTCGCGTCACCGACGACTTTCAGGGGGGCACGTTCAACGTCGGCTGGGACGCCGGCAATGGCGCCGCCGGTCCAGCCCTCGAAAAACTGATCAAGCATTTGCCCGGCGAACATCACGCCATCTTCACCGAGGTCATCGGCACCTTCCCCAACCACCACCCCGACC
>JBDSTQ010000095.1:0-3819 GCA_039928195.1 Sphingomicrobium sp. | reverse complement strand
GCTATTTTCACGGCGATATGCTCGCGCTGTTCGCGGGGCTGCTTTACGCCGGCTATCTGATCGGAATCGAGCGGCTGCGCAGCGATATGTCGCCGATCCCGTTGCTGACGCTGTCGACCGCGTTCGGGGCGGCGCTGCTGCTTCCGGCGAGCGCTGCGTTGGGCGAGCGGATCTGGCCGGTCGACTGGACCCCGGTGCTGATGTTCGCGCTTTCGAGCCAGGTGCTCGGCCAGGGATTGCTGGTCTATGCGATCGGCAAATTGTCGCCGCTGGTGGTCGCGCTGACCCTGCTGACCCAACCGGCGATTTCCGCGCTGGTCGGGTGGCTTGCGTTTCGCGAGACGCTGTCGCTGCTCGACTGGACGGGGGCGGTGGCGATCGCCGCGGCGCTGGTGCTTGTGCGCCTGCCCGAGCGGGGCTTGCGCAAAATCGAGGCGCAGCCCAGTTGAGCGCGATGGCGACTCTCTCTCCGCTCGAGCAGTTGCGCCGCAGCCTGGCGCTCGCGGTGGGCGAGAATGCGGTGTTCGACGGCTGGACCCGCGCCGCGGTCGACAGCGCGGCGGCACAGCTCGGGCTCGATCCGGCGCAGGCGCGGCTGGCAATGCCCAAGACCAAGGCCGGATTGATCGAATGCTATATCGCGCAGGTTGATGTTGCGCTTGAAGCGTGGGCCGAGCAGCACCTCGCGACGATGAAGGTTCGCGACAAGATCCGCGGGCTGGTGTGGCAGCGGTTGCAAATCATGGCCCCGGGTCGCGAAGCGGTGCGCAGCGCGCTCGCGTTTCTCGCCATGCCGCAAAATCTGCCGCGTGGCGCGCGCATCGGCTGGCGTTCGGCGGACATCATGTGGCGGCTCGCGGGCGATACCAGCACCGACTTCAATCATTACACCAAGCGACTGACGCTCGGCGCGGTCTATGGCTCAACCTTGCTCGCTTGGCTTGATGACCATAGCGACGGGTGGAGCGATACCAGCGCCTTCTTCGACCGGCGGATCGACGATGTCATGCGCTTCGAAAAGGCCAAGGCGCAGTGGCGCGGCTCGGCCGACCGGCGCGTGAGCTTGTCACGCTTCCTTGGGCGGCTGCGCTACCCGCCACGCTAAATCTCTTTCCTTCGCGCTTCGTTAATGATAATCACTCGCAATAATGAACGCGCCATTCAAATCCGACTCGCTTGCGCTCGACCGGCTGCCGCTCGGGACCAAGGCGCGCGTGACGGCCATCGACTGGGATCTGCTTGAGGATGGCGAAGCCCGCCGCCTGCGGCATTTCGGGTTCGACGAAGGCGTCGCGATCGAAGCGCTTCACCTCGGCCCGTTCGGCCGCGATCCGATCGCGGTACGGGTCGGGCGGATGACCGTGGCGATCCGGCGCAAGCATGCCGGCGCGGTTCGGGTCGCCCCGCTCAACCAGTGACTCCGCTCCCGCTCGTTGCAGTCGCCGGCAGTCCCAATGCCGGCAAGAGCGCTTTGTTCAATGCCCTCACCGGCGCGCGCCAGAAGGTCGGCAATTATCCCGGCGTGACGGTCGAGCGGAAATCGGGCCGGCTGACGCTGGCCGACGGGCGGCCCGTCGAACTGGTCGATCTGCCCGGCGCCTACAGCCTCGATCCGGCGAGTCCCGATGAAGCGGTGACGCGCGATGTGCTGCTCGGGAAACAGCGCGGCGAGCGTCAGCCCGATGCGTTGATCATCGTCCTCGATTCATCGAACCTCGACAATCATCTGCGCTTTGCGCTTCAGCTGATCGAGCTCGGCCTGCCGACGATTATCGCGCTCAATATGGTTGATCTCGCCAGACGCGACGGGCTCGAACTGTCGCCACAAGCGCTCAGCCGCGAGCTTGGCGTGCCGGTGGTCGAGACCGTCGCGGTGCGCCGCCGCGGCGTGCCCGAATTGACCAGCGCGCTCGACGACATGCTGTCGGCGCCGCGCTGCGGGGTGCATGAGCATGTCCGCAGCGACATTCTCAGTCTCCAGCGCCGCTCGCGCGAGATTGCGGCGGCGGCGGTGATCAGGGAAACCCCGGTGCGGCGCTGGACCCACCGGCTCGACGCCGTGCTGCTCCATCCGCTGTTCGGGCCGCTGATCCTCGCGCTGATCATGTTCGTCATGTTCCAGGCTGTGTTCGCCTGGAGCCAGGCGCCGGTAGCGTGGATCGAAAGCGGCGTCGGCTGGCTCGGCACGGCGGCAACCCGGATTCTTCCCGCCGGCCTGCTGCGCTCGCTAGTCGTCGACGGCGCCATCGCCGGAGTCGGCGCGGTGATCACCTTCCTGCCGCAGATCCTCATCCTATTCTTCTTCATCCTCCTGCTCGAAGGCACCGGCTACATGGTCCGCGCGGCGTTTCTGATGGACAAGTTGATGCACGGCGTCGGCCTCTCGGGGCGGGCGTTCATTCCCTTGTTGTCGAGCTTCGCCTGCGCGGTCCCGGGGATCATGGCGACGCGCACGATCGACGATCCGAAGGACCGGTTGACGACGATCCTGGTCGCGCCGCTGATGACCTGCTCGGCGCGGTTGCCGGTCTATACGCTGATCATCGCCGCCTTCATTCCCAATCGCAGCATCGGTCCGGGTGTGGGCCTGCAGGGCGTGGTCATGTTCGGTCTCTATATCACTGGGATCGTCGGCGCCTTGCTCGCCGCGCTCGTCCTGCGTCGCGGCGTGCTCAAGGGCCGCGGCAGCGGTTTCATGATGGAGCTGCCCAAATATCAGCTGCCGGCATTAAAGGATCTGGCGATCGGCATCCTTACCCGCGTCGAAATCTTCCTCAAGCGCGCGGGGACGATCATCCTTGGCACGACCGTCATCCTGTGGCTCCTGGCGAGCGTCCCGCAGGCTGGTCCGGGACAGAAGCAAAGCGAAGTGTCGATCGCCGGCAAGATCGCCGACGGGATCGAAGTGGTCGTCCGGCCGATCGGCTTCAATCACGACATCGCGTTGGCGCTCCTGCCAGCGATGGCCGCGCGCGAAGTCGCGGTAAGCGCGATCGCCACCGTCTACGCGCTCGATGCGAGCGACAGCGACAAGGCCGCCACCGCATTGTCGGACAAGCTCCGCGCGCGCTGGACATTGCCGACCGCGCTCGCTTTCCTCGCCTGGTTCGTGTTCGCGCCGCAATGTATTTCCACGATTGCGGTCACCCGGCGCGAGACCAACTCATGGCGATGGCCGCTTTTCATGGTGACTTATTTGTTCGTGCTGGCCTATCTCGCCGCTGGCGCGACCTATTGGCTGGCGGTCGCCGCGGGACTTTAGGAGAAGACATATGGCGAGCGTGAACAAGGTGATCCTGGTCGGCAATCTGGGCAAGGACCCCGAGTCGCGCAGCTTCTCGAACGGCGGCGAAGTGGTCAGCTTCAGCGTCGCGACCTCGGAGAATTGGAAGGACAAATCATCCGGCGAGCGCAAGGAAAAGACCGAGTGGCACAATGTCTCGATCTTTTCCGAAGGCCTCGCGCGGGTCGCCAAAAGCTATTTGCGCAAGGGTTCCAAAGTCTATCTCGAGGGCCAGCTCGAAACGCGCAAATGGCAGGACCAGTCGGGTAACGACCGCTACTCAACCGACGTCGTGCTGCGCCAGTTCAACAGCGCGATGGTGCTGCTCGACAGCCGCGAGGGCGGCGGCGGGGGTGGCGGAAGCCGCGGCGGCGGCGGCTCCTACAATCAGGATTATGACGAGATGGGCTCCGGCGGCGGCGCGCCGGCGCGCACGCAGTCGCGGCCGCAGCCTGCGGCGTTCGACACCAACCTCGACGACGACGTTCCGTTCTAGGCGCTAGGTCGCGTCACCGCCCTTTAATTTGGCGAGCACC
>JBDSTQ010000094.1:0-4421 GCA_039928195.1 Sphingomicrobium sp. | reverse complement strand
CATAGCTCGCCAGCCGCTCCACGAACGCCGGGTCCTGCGCGATGCGCACGCCATTGGTGTTGATCATGACATGGCGGATCGGCCGCGCCTTCACCGCGTCGAGAATCTCGAAGAACTGTGGATGGATCGTCGGTTCGCCGCCCGAGATCTGGACCAGATCGGGCTCGCCTTCGCTCAGCACCAGCACGTCGAGCATCCGCTCGACCGTCGCCACCGGCAGATGCGCGCCATGCACATCCTCGGCATCGGCGAAGCATACCGGGCAGGCGAGGTTGCAGGCCGAATTGATCTCGACGATCGCGAGACAACTGTGCTGCTCGTGATCGGGGCACAGCCCGCAATCGAATGGGCAGCCGGCCTCGGTGCGGGTGTGGGTGTGCAACGGCCGGTCGCCGGGCTTGAGCCACAATTTCTGCGATCGCCAATAATCGAGGTCGTCGCTGATCAGCGTCTTCTGCACGCCATGATCGCGGCAGCGCTTGAGAAAAAAGACCTGGTCATCCTTGATGATGACCTTGGCGGGAACCGGCTCGAGGCAGCGCTCGCACAGGCTCGTCGTCTGGCCATAGAAGATATAGCTGGCGGAATTGCGCTCAATCGGGTCGGACGGCGCGCTGAGCGGCCTGATCGTAACGCCGCCACCAGACAATTCCATAAACGATCATCCCGATCATGAGGAGGTGATAGACGTTCAGCGGTCCGACCAGCGGCGGGTAGGGCTTCAGAAATTCCCACAGGAAGCGCTGCGCAGCATAAAAGATTATCATGACCTGGAAAGCATTGTGTGTCGCCCAGCGGTTGCCGGCGATGCGCGCGCGCAGATATGTCGCAAGAAAACCGGCCATCGCGAGCGCTTCGTAAAGCTGCACCGGGTGGCGGCCGATGCCGTCGCCAAGCGCGACCGCCCACGGCAGGCTGGTCGGCGAACCGAAAGTGTAATCGGGGAGGCCGGCGAACAGGCAGCCGAGCCGGCCGATGACGATGCCGATGCAGATCGGGAGGACGAACGCACCGCCGGTCGAAGCGCTGACATGGTGCGCGTGCTTCCACAACTCGACCGCGACGATCCCCCCGGCAAGCGCGCCGGCGATGCTGTGCGACGGGGCGGCGAAGATGCTGCGCAGCGAATTGGCCGAGCCGAGCGTCCACGCGCCGACCAGCGCGCCGATCCCGAGCGCAACGAAATAGGAAGGCGTAACCAGCGCGGACAGACGCCGCGCCTGGTCCGGCCATCGGCGATACTGCCAGCGCGTCCCCAGCGCCGCCGCGCCCCAAGCCGCGAGATCGCCAACATAGTGGGCGGCAGGATGCGTCGGGACGGCGAACATGCGCGCAGCTTCGTGCCTTATGTCGCTGACTGCAATGCGCATCGAGCCTCGCCGGTTGCAGGAAAAATATAAGCACCGCATGATGCAGCGGGGAGGGGAGCCATGCTGACGGGCCCGATCATCGTTGCCCTCGCGGCCGCTGCGCCAAGTGCGCCGGGCGACGCAAATCGGCGCTCCCCGCCCGACGCGATCATCGTCACCGGCGAACGCATTCGGCGCACGCTGCGTGAAACCGCGTCGAGCGTGACCGTCATCGACGCGCGCGATATCGCCACTGCGCCCGCGCCCGACCGCGTCGAGCAAATGCTGGCAATGGTCCCCAACGTCCAGCTCGGCTCGGGCGGCGAAGGGCCGACGATCCGCGGTCTCGACTCCACCGGTCCGACCCGGGACCTGCCCGCATTCGTCGGCGGCACGCGCCCGCGAACGACGATGATCGTCGATGGCCGGCCGCTCAGCTTCAACGAATTCATTTTCGGCGTTCAACCCTTGTGGGACATCGCGCGGATCGAAGTATTCCGCAGCCCGCAAACCACCAACCGCGGCCAAAATTCGATTGCCGGAGCGATCATCGTGCAAACACGCGATCCGTCCTTCACCGCCGGCTACGCCGCGCGAGCGATCGCCGGCGACCGGCGCGGCCGTCAACTTTCGCTATCGGCTACCGGGCCGCTGGCGGGGTCGCAGCTCGCGTATCGGGTGGCCGGCGATTACCGCTTCAGCCACCCCGCGAGCAAGATTGCGGACCAGGTCCGCGGTGCCGATCCCGATCGGGACGAATATGGTTTGATCCGTGCGAAACTTCACGCCCACCCCGACGCTTTGCCGGGCAGCGATTTCGGGCTGACGCTGGTCCATTCGCGTTCGCAAATGCCGCAGATCGAGGGGGTGCAGGCGCCGTTCCGCGCGCGGCGCGATCCCAATCCCGGCTATGGCACCTTCCGCACCAACGTCGGCACGGCGACCGCAACCGCGCGATTTTCAACCTCGGATGCGCTCGCTGTGGACGCGCTGCTGAGCTCAGGCGACGCCCATGTCCGTCGCTTCGCACCGCCCGGACTGGGGATCACCAACATCCGCAGCCGCGATGTCTTGGGCGAAGTGATCCTCACGTTGCGCCCTTCGCCGCGGCTCAGCGGACTATTCGGCGCGTCGCTCATGCGCACGCAGCTGCGTCAGCGAATCGATCTCTCGGCGTTCGTTGGCATTGGCCGGTTTGCCGACGTCCAGACCGGCCTCGGGCTGTTCGGCGAATGGACGGCGCAGCTGGGGAGCAAGGCCAAGGCCACTGCGGGATTGCGCTATCAGCGCGACCGCCAGCGGCGGGCCGGCGGGGTAGTTGGCCCCGGCGCCGACATTCGCCTCGACTACGCCCGCGCGTTCGACGCGTGGCTGCCCAAATTCTCGATCGAATATGCGCTGAGCCCGCAGATCAGCGTCGGCGGGCTGGTGCAAAAGGCTTATAATCCGGGCGGAACCACGCTTCGCTTCGACACCGGGCGGCCCGACCCGTTCGGGGCCGAGCGCTTGTGGGACTATGAACTGTTCGCGCGCGCGACGGCGTTCGGCGGACGGGTGAGCGCGGCGCTCAACCTGTTCACGTACGATATCCGCGATGCCCAGCGCGCGCGAACGATCATCGTCCTTACCCCGTCGGGCGCGCCGGTGACCTTCGCCGATCTGTCGAACGTTCCACGGGCGCGGGCGTCGGGCCTTGAGGCCAATTTCGACGCGCGCTTGAGTGCGACGCTTCGCGCCCGCTTCGCGCTTGGTCTGCTGCGCACACGAATCACGCGAACGCTGCCCGAGAATGCGCTGTTCGCGGGCAAGGACTTTCAGCGCTCGCCGGGTTTCAGCGCCTCGGCCGCGCTCGACTGGCAGCCGGCGCGAGCAGTCGAGCTATCGGCACAGCTGCGTCACAACGCCGGCTATTTCAGCGACGATGCCAACGATCGGGCGCGGCGGATTACGGGCTCGACCACAATTGATGCGCGCGCCGGCTGGACCCACCGCGGCCTGTCGCTGTTCGCTTATGGTCGCAATCTCACCGACGAATTTCACCTGACCTATTTGTTCACTCCGTCGTTCGGCACGGCGGGTGACCCGCGCGAGTTGGGTGTCGGAGTCGAGCTGAGATTCTAGTGCAGGCGATACATGGCGTCGGGCCACACGCCGCGCGCGCGCCAATAGTCGACCATGCCGATCCCGTCGCACAATTTGAGGAAGCGCGGGTCGGCGCGCATCGCTGCGGTGGCCGGAGTGAACAGGTTCATCGTGCGCCGCCAATATTGATCGGCGACCGGCATTTCGCCGCGTCCGCCCCAGATCGTTCCGATCAATGCTCCGCGGCGCAGCAAGGCACCCTCGGCGACGGCGAAGGCTGCGTCGATTTCGGACAGGCTCGACAGCACCATCATCGATGAAATCGCGAAGGCGGGACTTTTCGGCGCGGCGGCAATGTTGGCGGTGCGTGCGACGGCGACATCGGTGCTTGCCCCGCTGGCCAGCGCGCGAAGCGAAGCCAGCCAGAACGCTTCGGCGTCCGCGGTGAAGGACGGCGGGCGCGAGGCGCGGTCGGCAATCTGGCCAAGCGCGGCGTCGGCGCGGCCGGTGAACGCGAACAGATAGAGCCGCGCGTTCCACACCGCCGGGTGGCGCGGCCACAGCTGGAGCGCGCGGTCGATGGTTACGTCCGCCGCCGCGACGCGGCCGAAAATCCACAGTTTCAAGGCGCGCCGGAACTGGTGGACCGGCGATAACGGCTCGAGCGCGATCGCCCGCTCGTTCAAGTCCCACGATGCCCTGGAGCGGCCGACCGATTGCAGGACAGGGGTCAGGGCACCGAGCGCGTGGATATTATCGGGCGAGTCGCGAAGGATCGCGCGCAGCGCATCCTCGACTTCGCCCCAATCGCCGAATTCGGGTTTGATCGTCGCCAACGCCACGCGCGCATTGGGTTCTCGCGGATCGATCGCCAGCGCCCGGCGCGCCGCAGTTTCGCACGTTGCCGCTGCCGCCGCGACCGCCGCCGGCGCGGCCTGCTCGACGTCGTTGCGCAGGGCGACCGACAACAGCCCCCACGCTTCGGCATTG
>JBDSTQ010000093.1:0-9371 GCA_039928195.1 Sphingomicrobium sp. | reverse complement strand
CCCGCCCTATCTTCTACAAGGGCGAGCAGGTCGGCGAATGGCGTCACTTCGATGAACGGCTGACCGTCTACCTCCTCGCTACCCGGCGGCCCCCACCATTACCCGTCGGCGCTCGCCTTCCGGGTGGCCTCGATCCGTGCTTCCCGCCCGATCCGCGCGAGGAGGCGTCCGACCGTCTCGAAACCGCGCTTGAGACGATCGAAGAGATCTTTTTCGAGGAGGATCACGACGATCGTGGCGATGTTGATGGCGGCGACCAAGCCTCGACGGGCAGCGAACAAGCTCCTCGCGCGTGTGAAGAGTGAACTTCGCCAACTTCGGCCGAGCCACCGAGCGCAACCGCAGGCCCGGCCGGCGGGTCGGCTCAGCCGAACCCGTCCGACGTCATGGGATTCACTCGCATGACGGCCCTCGCTCAAACGGCTGCTGGATTCGCTCCCGTGACCGCCCTCACCCGCCTCGCTTTCCCCGCATCCCCCGTGCTTTGCCCCACAAGCTCTATCCGGCTAATAGACAATCATGATTGCTCAGAAGACTCGGTACGCGCTGCGTTCATTATTGTTTCTGGTCGAGGAGGGCGGCGGCGCTCCGGTGCAGCTGGCGCGGATCGCGTCGAGCCAGCATGTGCCGCCCAAATATCTCGAGCTGATCATGCTCGATCTGAAAAAGGCGGGACTGGTCAAGAGTATTCGCGGGCCCAAGGGCGGCTATACGCTGGCGCGGCCGCCGGCGACGATTTCGTTCGGGGAGATCGTGCGCACATTGGAAGGGCCGATCGCGCTGGTGCCATGCGCCAGCGTCAATCATTATGCGCCGTGCGGCGATTGCCATGACGAGGCGACCTGCGCCATCCGCCGCGCCTTTACCGTCCTTCGCGACCAGAGCACCGCGGTGCTCGATGCGATTTCGCTGGCGCAGGGCGCCGAATGGGAAGAGCGCCTCGGCGCCGCAACGGGCTAGGGGAGAGACCGGATGGACGAGCCACGCGATGCCGACGCCGCGCCATATCAGGCAGGCACCGATGAACATTATGCGCCGCGCCCGCTCGCCGGCTGGTTCATCCCCGCGGCGGTCGCGGCGTTATTGTTCTTCAGCTTTGGCTGCGTGCTGTACCTGATGCACATGATGGCCGACGTCGGCACGATGCCGCTCGACCAACGCGCGGCCTATGCTGCTGAACTCGCGTGGGTGACCGGCGCCAATGCGATCAATGTCTGGATCGGCCTCGTCGGCGCGGTGCTGTTGCTGCTCAAAAAACGGGCGGCCGAGCCGGTTCTGGGCGTATCATTGCTCGGTGCTTTGGCGTGGATTTGCGGACTGATTGGAGTGACGCAGTTGCGCGAGACGATGTCGGCGACCGATCTGCTGGTGGCGCTGGTGATGACCGCGCTGACGTGGACGATCTTCTGGTTCGCGCGTCATTCACGCCAGCGCGCGTGGCTCAAATAAGGGTTCAGTTCGGCAGCGCGAATCGGCGTTCGGCGCCGGTGCGGTCGGCCATTGCGGCGTGCGCGGCAAGCGGCTGGACCGATGGCGCGTGATCGAGCGGAGTGGACTGCGGGCGGGCAAGGGCGACGGTGGGAATAGCCAGGCAAACGGCCAAAATTGCATCGCGCAGTAAGCGCCGGTCGATCATGTCAAATTCCAATCCAGGTCCACGATCGCCGATGCTTGATGACGATCGCACTTAAAGCCCTTGACGCATGAGCTGGAACCAAAGTTCCGGTAATTACACGTCCGTAACGGACTGGGTGGCGGTGGCGCTCGCCGCTCGCTAAGAAACGCCGCCATGTCGACCTTCACCATCGATAGCGGGACGAGCCGCGCAACGCCTTCGCCCGTCCCGGGCAAGCGCACCACCGCGCCGGCGATCCTCGCGCGCAAAGTCGACGGCGCTACCGCCGAACCGATCGTCATGCTCACCGCTTACACGATGCGGATGGCGCAATTGCTCGACCCGCATTGCGACATGCTGCTGGTCGGCGACAGTTTGGGCCAGGTGATTTACGGCCTGCCTTCGACGATCCCGGTGACGATGGAGATGATGTGCGCGCACGGCGCTGCGGTCGTGCGCGGCAGCTGGCATGCTCTGGTCGCGGTCGACATGCCGTTCGGAAGCTATGAGGCAAGCCCCGAGCAAGCCTTCGCCTGCGCCGCGCGGATCATGAAGGAAAGCGGCTGCGCGGCGGTCAAAATGGAAGGCGGCGCGGCGATGGCGTCGACGGTGCGCTTCCTCACCGAGCGCGGGATCCCGGTGATCGGCCACGTCGGGCTGACTCCGCAGGCGGTCAATGTGCTCGGCGGCTATGCCGCGCGCGGCAAAAGCGATGTCGAGGCGAAGAAGATCGTCGGCGACGCCAAGGCGGTGGCCGATGCCGGCGCGTTTTGCATCGTCGTCGAAGGCGTGATGGAAAGCATCGCCGAGGAATTGACCAGGGCGATAGCGATCCCGACGATCGGCATTGGCGCGGCGGCCAGCTGCGACGGCCAGGTGCTGGTCACCGAAGACATGCTCGGGCTGTTCGAACGCACGCCCAGGTTCGTAAAACGCTACGACGATCTCGCGGCGCGGATCGGCGCAGCCGCGGCGACTTATGCCGGCGAAGTCAAAGCGCGGACCTTCCCGACTGCGGATCAGACGTACCGCCCGAAGGCCGGGTAAAGCCAACCGAATTCCAAGTCGGTGCCGACATCCGTGCAGCGCCGCGTGGACCCGTTCGCCGGCCTTCAGGCGCGATCGAGCGGCGCCAGAAGGTTATAACAAAACGCGATGAGCGCCCCGGCGATCAAACCGAATGCAAGCGACCAGCCCAGCCCCTGGACCAGTGCCAAGATCGACGTGATTTCGGCGTTTGTGAACAGCGAGAGATACATGTGCGGGGCCGGACCGATGGGCACAAAAGCCCCAAGCCAGCAGACCACGTAGAAAATGCCCGCCGCCAAGGCTCCTGTTAGCGCACAGCGAAGCAAATTCGCCCTCCGGCTTGAGCCGTTAGTTTCGATTGTTGTGGTTGCCATGATTGCCTCGAGTTGCCGGCGAAGCTCAAGATCGGAGCTGCTGGGTGGCGGCAAGATAACATAGATGAAGCGATCAAGCGCGTGAATTAACTTGGCTCGCGGACGTTCGTGGTGCGCGCTGGTGGCGGAAATAGAGCCAGATGGTGGCACTCATGACTGCCGCGAAAAAGCACCACACGGAAATGAACCAGAATGAGAAGCCATAAGCGGCTGCAAAGGCGGCCAAAGTGGCGACCCCGAACAATCGCACTGCGGCGTGGCTCGAAACAAGCGAGCTGACGCACGTTCCCAGGACGTACAGGAATAAAATCGGCGCGATGTAGAAATGCGGCGAATCGTAGAAGATATGATGCCCGACCACCCGCGAGGTCGTTGCGTCCATCACCCAGAAATACAGGAGATAAATGCCGGACAGCGATCCAGCGAGGACGAGTGCCTTGAGCGCGTTGCGGCGCCATGGCACCGGTTCAAGCAGCAGAACCGCAATCGGCACAAATATCGGCCATAAGACGTGCGAGAACAGTGAATAGAGGTGGGTCAGGATCGAGTTGAGGTGCGGCGCCTGGTCCGTGAACGTCCGCCACAGTCCTCCTTCGACGAGCTGTTGAATGCCAAACAGCGCTGGGATGGATGCGAAAGGAATCTCGGCTGCCCGGCGAGATCGCCGGATGGTCAGCGTGCCGATGCCCAGCAGGGCCGCCGCCGCCGTGAAACTTGCCGTTGCTGAAAAGCACATGGCGCCCCCTTGACGCAGGCGTGGCACAAAAGCCGGTAGCGAGCCATCTCGCGACGTCGCTTTCAGACCCGGGCACCGCTGAGGCGCCGAGCGCTTCACCCCGCGAGAATCGCCGCCTTGGTTTCCTCAATATTGCCGGCGACGAGAATCGGGTCGCTGCCGATGATCCCGACCTTGGTCTGATCGTTCTCGTGCGCGCGCAGCCACGCGACGTTCTGCGCGATGACTAGATAATTGCCGCCGTGCGACTTGAGCAAAACGAACTTCATCTCTGTCTCCCTGGCGCAGGCGTCTAGCGCACGGATGTCAGCGTCCCGTTAACGCGGCGCGCGAGATGAGCCGCGCGCGGCCGCAGCAGTGTGCGCCGATCCGACCGCGCTGGCGCAACCTTCGCCCGCCGCCTCCGTTCTCAAGCGCAAAATCACGGAGTCACCACCACTATGAAAATCCTTCTCTATATCGTCGGTTTCTTCGCCCTCATCGGCTTCCTGCTCATCGCCGGCTGCTTCAAGATGGTGTTTTAAGCGCGACGGCGCGGCGTTTCTTGCGGCGCGCGAGCATCGGCAGCACGAACAGGTAGACGCCGGTGCCGGCCATGCCGAGCAGCGCCAGCCCCGAGCCGAATGACAGGATGTACTTGGCGCCACCGCCGAGGAAGCTGAAGTCGTGGATCGTCTCGATCAAGTCCGAGGTGCGATAGCCGACGTGGAGCACCTTCGCGCTCGCAAGATCGACCTGGACCTCGGTGCGCGAGTCGAACACGACCTTGGCGATGCCGTCGCCAGGGCGAACGTCGATGCGCTCGACATCGGCCGCAGTGGCTTTGGCCGCGGGCAGCGCGGCGGCGACGATGTCGGCCAGCGGTTGCCGCAGATCGCCCGGGCGCGATCCGCTCTGCGTCGGCGGCTGAAGCGTCGCGAAATCCTTTTTGAGTGCGAGCAGCGAGCCGGTGACGGCGATGACGAAGATCGTCAGCATAAGCGGAAGCGACGTCCAATAATGGATCTTGCGGAGCAGGCGGGGGGCTGCGGACACGGCTTGGGGACTTTAGTGACGGGAATCGCCCGATCAGGGCGAACCGAGCTGCGCTGCAGACTAGGATTGACCGCGGCCCGGCGCTAAAGTGCGGCCAACCAGTCCGGGGGGACGAATATGGCGACTTTGGTTCACGCGACGCAGCGGCCCGCGGTGGGCGACGAGCGCTTCTTCCTGCGCGCGGCGATCGCGATGGTGGTGGTGATCGTCGCCGGCTTCTCGACCCAGTTGGCGATGGGCCGCTCGACCTTCGCCTCGCCGTTGCTGGTCCACGCCCATGCGGTCGTGTTCATGGGCTGGGTCACGCTCTATTTGCTGCAGAACATCTTTGTCACCACCGGGCGCATGACGCTCCATCGCCAACTCGGCTGGATCGGCTCGGTATGGATTTTCGCGATGCTCGGGCTGGGCATCGCGGTGACCGTAGCGATGGTCCGGCGCGGCCAGGTGCCATTCTTCTTCCGCCCGCTGCAATTCCTGGTGTTCGACCCGATGACCTTGATCGCGTTCGTCGGGCTGACGGTCGCGGCGATCGTGCTGCGGCGGCGCACGGACTGGCACCGCCGGCTGCATTTTTGCGGGATGTCGTTGCTCCTCGGCCCCGGGTTCGGGCGCTTGTTGCCGATGCCAATGCTCGCGCCGTGGGCGTGGGAGGCGACCTTCGCCGCGTGCATGATTTTCCCCGCGGTCGGCGTGTGGCGCGACATCAAACGCAGCGGCCACGCGCACCCTGCATGGCGGTGGGGCATCGGGACCATGCTGGCGATGCTGCTGGTGACCGAAGCGATCACCTACAGCCCGCTCGGAGCCGCGCTGTATCGCGGGGTGACCGCAGGATCGCCCGGGGCGGCGGTGGCGTCGCTGGCGTTCGCCCAGCCGCCGGCGGGGCCGCTACGAACCGGGCGTGTCGCAGAATAAGGCGGTAGGGCTGTCAGCTAGCGTCCGCTTCGATCCATTGCGGACGCTCGTGCTTACTATCGATGGGGCGTCTGTCTTGGCGAGCGGTTTTGCCGCGTTCCTTCAGCAGCGTGCCCATGCGGATGGGCCGCCTTTCGCCCTTGCGGCGTGAGCGGCGCGGCTTACACAGGAGCGGAGGGGGCGGCGGCTGATGAACAGGCTTGCGGTACTGAGCAGCGGCGGCGTCGCTGCGCTGGCGGCAGGGGCCGCAGCGGCGTTCCTGCTCATGCGCGGCCCGCCGCCATCGTTGGGCGAGGAAGGAATTTTCCAGAACGACTGCTGCGGCACTGTCACCCTCGCCGAGGGCCGCCTCTCCATGAACGGCAGTCAGTCCGTCCTCTACGACGTCGGCCGCGACGCCCAGGGCCCCTTCATCCTCCCCCGCACCTATGTCGGCGCCTATGAGGACGTGGGCTTCGAAGTCGACGGCAGCCAACGCGCCCGGAAGCTCCGCCTCGACCACCTACCGGGCCCCAAAGCGATCGAGCTTCCGATGGGCACGCGGGCGTTCGTGTTCGAAAAGAAGGGACCGCCGGTGCTGCTGCCGGTGAGCGGGTAGGGGCTCACGCACCGCGGCGATCCATAGCTCGACTGCAACTTCGATGATTGTCCGCTTTCCACTCAAAGCAGACATTCCCCTCCCAACCAGCGCCCGCCCCCTTTGCCTTTCGCCGATCTCCCGCTAGACGACGCCTCGCCAGCTTCCGTTCATCGCGGGTGGGGAAGGAGGCGGCCGGCGAAAGCTCCCCCCAGCGAGCGACAAGAGGATCTGTTTGGCTCAGCCCCCGACCACGACTCCGACCGACATCTTCCTGCGCGAGGTCGACGAGAATCTGCGCCGCGACCGCGCGCGCGACTTCGCCAGGAAATATGGCAATTGGCTGATCGGCGCGGTGCTGTTGTTCCTGCTCGCCAGCGGCGTCTGGATCTATTGGCAGAACGTCCGCGAGAAAAAGGCCGGGGCGCAGGTCGAGGAACTCGGCGAAATCTATCTCAAGATCGGCAATAATCAGCCGGGCAAGTCGGCCGCGCGGCTCGAGCAGCTGGCCACTGACGGGAGCAGCAAGGCGGTCCGCGCTTCGGCGATGTTCACCGCTGCCGCGCTCGCCATCCAGACCGGCAACCAGCCCGCGGCCATCGCCAAATATCGCGCGATTGCCGCCACCGACGGCTTGCCCGCGCCGTATCGCGATGCCGCTATGATCCGCCAGACCGCGCTCGAATTCGACCAGCTCAAATCCGAGGAGGTGATCGCGCGCCTCGCCCCGCTCGCCAAGCCCGGCAATCCGTGGTTCGGAAGCGCCGGCGAGATGACCGCGCTGGCGCTGATCAAGCAGGGCAAAGGGCCGCAGGCGGGCCAGTTGTTCGCCGCCATCGCCAAGGACAAGACCGTCCCCGAATCGCTCCGCGCCCGCGCCGTCCAGATCGCCTCCACGCTCGGCGTCGACGCCAGCGGCGCCCTTGCCCAATAGGCCCCATGCAGGACCAATGATGACCAAGCCCACGCATTACCGTGCCGCATTGCTGATTGCCGCCGCGCTCGCCGCAAGCGGTTGCTCATTGTTCAAGAAATCCGCGCCCAAGACTCCGGTGCTCGGCAATCGCATCGCGGTGCTCAGCGCCGAAGGCGATGTCGTGGTCGATCCGGCAACCGCGGCACTGGCGATGGTCCTGCCGCCGGCGGTCGCCAATGCCGACTGGGCGCAATCGGGCGGCAATCCGGCGAAATCGATGGGCCGCTTGGCGCTCGGCAACGCGCTCGGCGTCGCCTGGTCGGTTCAGGCGGGACGCGGCAGCAGCCTCACCGCGCGCCTCGCGGCGGAGCCGATCGTCGCCAACGGCCGGGTTTACACGATCGACACGCTGGGCGCGGTGCGGTCGTTCGATGCCCAGACCGGCGCGCTGTACTGGGCAAGCCAGACCCCCAACGACAAGGGCAATGAGAACTCGCTCTACGGCGGCGGGATCGCTTACGACGACGGGCGCATCTACACCACCAACGGGCTCGGCTATGTTTCCGCGCTGGGCGAACATACCGGCGGCATCGTGTGGCAAAAACGCCCCGGCGGACCGCTACGCGGCGCACCGACCGTGGTCGACGGAACGCTCTATGTGATGAGCCAGGACAATCAGATCTATTCGCTCAAGCAGAGCGACGGGACGACCAACTGGAGCCAGGCCGCGGCGCTCGAAATCGCCGGCGTGTTCGGCACCGCGTCGCCCGCGGTCGGCCAGGGCACGGTCGTCGCCGGCTTCTCCTCGGGCGAGCTCAACGCCTACCGCTACGAAAATGGCCGCCAAGTCTGGCAGGACGCGCTCCAGCGGACCTCGATCCGCACCAGCGTATCGTCGCTGAGCGACATCGACGCCGATCCGGTGATCGACGGCGGCCAGGTGTTCGCGGTCGGCCAGGGCGGGCGCATGGTCGCGCTCGAGCTGACCACCGGCCAGCGCCAGTGGGAAATTAACATCGCGGGCATCTCGACGCCGTGGATCGCGGGCGACTGGCTGTTCGTGGTCACCGACGATGGCAAATTGATCTGCCTGTCGCGCGGCAACGGCAAGATCCGCTGGATCAACCAGCTCCCCGCGTTCGAGAAAATGAAGTCGAAAAAGGGCCAGATCGATTATTCGGGGCCGGTGCTCGCGGGCAACCGGCTGATCGTCGTCGGATCGAACGGCGTGGTCGTCAACGTCGACCCGCAAACCGGATCGTTCCAAAGCCAGACCCGCGTCGGCCCGGGCGTCAGCCTGGCGCCGGTGGTCGCGGGGGGCACGCTGTACATCTACGCCGACGACGGCAAGCTCCACGCGTTCCGGTAAGATGGGTTCTCCAGCGAAGGCAGGAGTCCAGTGACTTTCTTGGCTGGAATTTGAGGACTGAGATGCGCGCGGACTGACGTAAGAAGGCACTGGGCCCCTGCTTTTGCAGGGGCATGAGAAGCGTTCAATAACTTCCCGACTTGCCTTAAAGCAGCGCCGATGAAGCGCGGCTTTGTGTACATTATCGCAAGCAGGCTCAACGGAACGGTCTACACCGGGGTGACCAGCAATCTCGTGCAGCGAACATGGCAGCATCGCGAGGCCGCCGCCGACGGCTTCACTCGCGAGTATGGGTGCAAACTGCTTGTCTGGTATGAGGCGCATGACGACTTGCAGGAAGCACTCTGCGAGAGCGCCAGATCAAAAAGTGGAAGCGTGACTGGAAGCTCCGGCTGATCGAAGCGAACAACCCCGACTGGTTGGACCTTTGGCCGACTCTACTGGATTTCAGCAAGTAGCACTGGACCCCTGCCTTCGCAGGGGTACAGACGAACCATGCCGCTTCCCACCGTCGCCATCGTCGGCCGTCCCAATGTCGGCAAATCCACTTTGTTCAACCGGCTGGTCGGCAAGCGCCTGGCGCTGGTCGACGACCGCCCGGGGGTGACCCGCGACCGCCGTGAGGGCGAGGCGAGCCTGCTTGGGCTCGAGTTTCGCGTGATCGACACCGCGGGGTTCGAGGATGACGATCCGGCCTCGCTGCCGGGGCGGATGCGCGCGCAGACCGAAGCGGCGGTGCGCGACGCCGACGTCGCCTTGTTCCTGATCGACGGGCGCGAAGGCCTGACCCCGCTCGACGAGG
>JBDSTQ010000092.1:0-6366 GCA_039928195.1 Sphingomicrobium sp. | reverse complement strand
GAGCCGCTGGTCGCTGATCACCCGTGTTTCCACCGGCGAGCGCCCCGGCGGCATTTCGTCGATCGCGCTGACGTCCATCTCGCCATATTGGGTCAGCGTGAGGGTGCGCGGGATCGGGGTTGCGGTCATCACCAGCAGATGCGGCGGGCGCTCGGCCTTGGAGGCGAGGAGCAACCGCTGCGAGACGCCGAAACGATGCTGCTCGTCGATCACTGCCAGGCCGAGCGCCTTGTAGGCGACTTTCTCCTGGAAGATGGCGTGGGTTCCGACGAGAATGTCGATCGAGCCGTCGGCAAGGCCCATCAGCACACTTTCGCGCGCCCGGCCCTTTTCGCGCCCGGTGAGGATGGCGACGCGCACGCCAATACTGTCCATCAGGCCAAGCAGCGTCGCGTGATGCTGGCGGGCGAGGATTTCGGTCGGGGCGAGGAACGCCGCCTGAGCGCCGCTCTCGACCGCCATAAGCATCGCCATTACCGCCACCAGCGTCTTGCCCGAGCCGACGTCGCCCTGGAGCAAGCGCAGCATCGGCACGGGCTGCGCCATGTCGCCGCGGATTTCCTCGATTACCCGCCGCTGCGCGCCGGTCAGCGAGTAAGGAATGCTGAGCCTGGCGCTCAAGCTGCCATCGCCGGCGAGCGGCGCAGTGCGTTTTGCTCGCGACGATTGGCGGAGGAGCATCAGCGCGAGCTGGTTGGCGAAAATTTCGTCATAGGCGAGGCGGCGCCGCGCATCGGCGGCTTCGGGCTCGCAATGTGCTTCAGCGAGCGCTGGGCGCCATCCGCGCCAGCCCTCGCGCGCGACGAGGCTCGGCTCGATCCACTCGGCGAGCTCGGGCGCGCGCTCAATCGCGACCGCGATAAACTCGCGCATGCGTTTGTTGGCGACGCCCTCGGTTAATGGATAGACCGGTTCGCGCAGCGGCAGCTCGGCCTCGGCGCCCGGCGGCAGCACCTCGGGGTGAATGATCTGCCATTCATCGCCATAGGGTTCGAGCTTGCCCGCGACGGTCTTGAGTTCTCCCGTCGGCAGCTGCTTTTTCGCCCAGCCGGGATGGTTGAAATAGATGAGGCTGATGGTGTTGCCGTCGCTGTCGGACGCGAACACCCGCAGCGGTCCCCTGCCCGAACGTGTCTCGCGCAGTTCGAACGGCGTCAGCTGGAGGATGACATTGCGCCCGAGCAGCGCGGCACTCGCCGCCGGTGCATGAACGCGTTCGATCGCGCCGCTCGGCAGATGGTAGAGCAGATCGACCGCGCGGCTGATCCCAAGCTTCCCCAATTGCTTGGCGACTTGCGGCCCGACGCCCTTCAGCACTTCGACCTCGGCAAACAAGGGATTCAGGATGTCGGGGCGCATTGCAGCGGATTGCCGCGTCGCCGCCCTCCTCGCAATGGCGAACATGTGCGGCTATCAGCATCGCCATGCTCGAAGACCCCGAACTGAAACGCCTGCACTGGCGCGCGCACCATCGCGGCACGCGCGAGGCGGACATGCTGATCGGGGGGTATTTCGACGCGCATTGCCGGCAATGGAACCTGCTCGAGCGCGCACAGTTCGCCGAGATGCTCGACGAACTGGATGTCGACATCATGGCCTGGGCGCTGGGCAAGGCCGAGCCGCCCGAACGCTTCGCCGGCGCACTGATCGCGGGCTTACGGCGATTGGACTATATCAAGGTTGCCAAGTGAAACTGTGAGCCTATCTCGCCGTTCGGGCGATACGTGAACCAGCTTCAAACCATCCTTACGGCGCGGCAACCGCTGACGTTGGCCGGCGTTCCGGCGGGCTTCCTGCCATGGCTTGCGGGCGATCTCGCGCGTGCCGCTCATGCGCGCGGCGCGCGCGCGGTGCTGATCGCCGCCGACGAAGCCGCCTTGCGCGCGCTTGCCGATACCGTGCCCTTGTTGGCGCCGGAGGTGATGGTCCTCACCCTGCCCGGCTGGGACTGCCTGCCCTACGACCGCGCCTCGCCCGCGCTGCGGGTAATGGCCGAGCGGCTCGCCGCTTTGAGCGCGTTTCAGCTGAAGGCCGACCGCCCGCAGCTGCTGATCGTGACGGCGAGCGCGGCCACTCAGCGCTTGCTCTCCCCGTTTCGCGTGCGCCAGCTGACCCGCCGCATTGCCGCGGGCGAGCGGCTCGACCGCGAAGCGCTGATCGGGCAACTCACTGCGCTCGGCTATCAGCGGACCGACGTCGTCGCCGAGCATGGCGAATATGCGGTGCGCGGGTCGCTGCTCGATCTCTATCCGTCGGGCGCGGATCAGGCGCTTCGGCTCGATTTCTTCGGCGACGAGATCGAAAGCCTGCGTCGCTTCGATCCCGCCGATCAGCGCTCGAACGCCACGGCCGAGGCCTTTACGCTGATGCCCGCGTCCGAAGCTTTGCTCGACGACGACAGCATCAAGCGCTTCCGCTCGCGCTACCGCGAAACCTTCGGCGCGACCGCGACCCAGGACCCGATGTACCAAGCGGTTTCGGATGGCCGGCGGATGGCCGGGATGGAGCATTGGCTGCCATTGCTCGAAGACAAATTGTCGACGCTGTTCGATCATCTCGGCGACCAGGATCTTATCGTCCGCGATTCGGCGGCCGAGCAAGCGCTCGGCGCGCGGCGCGAGGCGATTGCCGATTATCATCAGAACCGCGTGCGGACGATGGAATCGGCGCCGGGCAGCTACCGCCCGCTCGATCCGACCGCGCTGTATCTGGCGAAGGACGAGTGGGATGCGGCGGTGGTCGATCGGCCGATCCACCTCGCCTCGCCATTTCCCGAAGCCGAGTCGCCTCGCACGATCGACTTTGCGGTCGAGCCGGCGCGCGATTTTGCCCCGGAACGCGCCCAACAAACGAACATCTACGAGGCCGTCGCGGCGCATGTCAGCGGACTTCGCCGGTCGGGGCGCAAAATTGTCCTGGCGAGCTACTCGATCGGCGCGCGCGAACGGCTGCTCGGCCTGCTCGAGGATCATGGGCTCAAGGCGCACAAGCTGGCCGACAGCTGGGCCGACGCGCGCAACGCCAAGACGCAGCCGGCGATGCTTGTGCTCCCGCTCGACCACGGCTTCACCACCCCCGATGTCGCGGTGCTTACCGAGCAGGATATGCTCGGCGACCGCCTCGTCCGGCGGCGGCGCAAGCGCAAGGCGGCGGCGGCATTTCTCGAAGAGCTGGCGACGCTTTCGCCCGGCGATCTCGTGGTTCACGCCGATCATGGCATCGGGCGCTACGAAGGGCTGACCCAGATCCCCGTCGGTGGCAATCCGCATGACTGCGTCGCGCTCGGATATGCGCGCGGCAACAAGCTTTACGTACCGGTCGAAAATATCGAGCTGCTGACCCGCTACGGCAGCGATGCCGACGGAGTTCCGCTCGACAGTCTCGGCGGCGAGGCGTGGCAGCGGCGCAAATCGAAGATGAAGGACCGCATCCGCGCCATCGCGGGTGAACTGATCAAGGTCGCCGCGGCGCGCGCCACCCGGCCCGGCGTGGTCGCCGAGGCCGATGCCGCTTACCCCGCCTTCGTCGACCGCTTCCCTTATGAGGAAACCGACGACCAGGATCGCGCCATCGCCGACGTCCTCGCCGACTTGGAAAGCGGGCGGCCAATGGATCGTCTGGTGTGCGGCGACGTCGGCTTCGGCAAGACCGAAGTCGCGTTGCGCGCCGCCTTCGTGATGGCAATGACCGGCCGGCAGGTTGCATTGATTTGCCCGACCACCTTGCTCGCGCGGCAGCATTTCTCCAATTTCGTTGAGCGGCACCACGGTTTCCCCCCCAACGTGGGGCGACTGTCGCGACTGGTCCCGGCGGGCGAAGCCAAGGCAACTCGCGAAGGCCTTGCCAACGGCACCATCGACATCGTCATCGGCACTCACGCGCTGCTTGCCAAATCGATCGAATTCAAACGTCTTGGGCTGGTTATCGTCGACGAGGAGCAGCATTTCGGGGTCGCTCACAAGGAACGGCTGAAAACACTGAAGGCGGACGTCCATGTGCTCACTTTGACCGCGACGCCGATCCCGCGCACGCTGCAGATGGCGATGAGCGGGCTGCGCGAGCTGAGCGTAATCCAGACCCCGCCGGTCGATCGACTCGCGATCCGCACCTACGTCACGCCGTGGGATGCGGTGGTCCTCCGCGAGGCGCTGCTGCGCGAACATCATCGCGGCGGGCAAAGCTTCTTCGTCGTCCCGCGCGTGTCCGACCTCGCGAGCATCGAGGAATGGCTCGCCGAGCAGGTGCCCGAGGTCAAAGCGGTGACCGCCCACGGTCAGATGAGCGCAACCGAAGTCGAGAAGCGCATGAGCGCCTTTTACGACCGCAAATATGATGTTTTGCTGTCGACCACGATTATCGAGAGCGGGCTCGACATTCCCAGCGCCAACACACTCATCGTCTATCGTTCGGACCGCTTTGGCCTGTCGCAGCTGTATCAGTTGCGCGGGCGTGTCGGGCGCTCGAAGACGCGTGCTTACGCCTATCTCACCATGCCAGAGGACCGCGCGATCACCGAAGCCGCGACCAAGCGGCTGCAAGTGCTCGCCGAGCTCGACAGCCTTGGCGCGGGGTTCCAGCTCGCCAGTCACGATCTCGACATCCGCGGCGCCGGCAATCTGCTCGGCGACGAGCAAACGGGGCATATCAAGGAAGTCGGTTTCGAACTCTACCAATCGATGCTCGAGGAGGCGATCCTCGAGGTCAAGGCCGGCGGCACCCCGCGCAGCGACGAATTCACGCCGCAAATCAGCGTCGATGCGCCGATTATGATCCCCGAAGACTATGTCCCCGACCTCGATCTGCGCATGGGGCTTTACCGCCGCCTCGGCGAGCTCGACGACCGTCCGGCAATCGACGCTTTCGCCGCCGAGATGATCGACCGCTTCGGTGCCATCCCCGAGGAAACCACGAACCTGCTCAAGATCGTTGAGGTCAAGTTGAATTGCCGTCAGGCACTAATCGCCAAGCTCGACCTCGGCCAGAAGGGTGCGGTGGTTACATTCGTTGGCAGCGGCTTCCCCGACCTTGCCGGGCTGCTTGGCTATATCGACCGCTTGAACGGCGCGGCGCGGCTTCGGCCCGACAGCAAATTGTCGGTCAGCCGCGACTGGCCGAACCCCGAAGCGCGCTTGAACGGAGCGTTGCAGCTGTCGCGTGGCCTCGCGCGGGTCGCCGCAGCCGGCGACAAGAAGCAGGCAGCCTAGGCGACTTCGGCGAGCTGAGTCGCGGCAACAAAGCGCATCAGCTCGTCATGGGTCAGCGCGCCGGCGCCAAGAAAACCTTGGTAAAAATCGCAGCCCCAGTCGGCGAGAAGCGATAACTGACCGCGACTCTCGACTCCTTCGACGACGACTTTGAGGTCGAGTTCGCGCGCGAGGCTGATTAGCGCCTTGACCACGATCCGGTCGCGGCTGCGCCCGACGATCTCGGCGATCAGCCCGCGGTCGATCTTGATCAGGTCAAGCGGCAAGGTGGTCAGATAGGCGAGGCTTGAGTAGCCGGTGCCGAAGTCGTCGATGGCGATGCGCACGCCATGCTCGCGGAGCCGCGCGAGCCGCTCGGCGACCCCGTCATCACCTGCGATCAACGCGTTTTCGGTAATTTCGACGATCACGCGCTCGGGGTTGATCCCCACCA
Organism: Sphingomicrobium sp.; assembly: GCA_039928195.1. Classification (GTDB taxonomy): domain Bacteria; phylum Pseudomonadota; class Alphaproteobacteria; order Sphingomonadales; family Sphingomonadaceae; genus Sphingomicrobium. The sequence goes on along the minus strand of JBDSTQ010000092.1, from coordinate 729 downwards.
AATCGGCGGTCTCCAGAAAGCGCCGCTCGAACCCCTCGCGTGCGATTTCGGCAGGAAGCAAATTGAGCGAGACCGACAAGCCCCGCAATGGCCCTTCCCACAAGGCCGCGGCGCCGAGCGCCTTGCGCTGCACCAAACACGACAGCCGCTCGTCGAGGCCCGCGGCGGCGGCGCGCGCGAATAAAATATTGGCGCTGGGCGCGATCGTCGCCCGGGCGAGGGCTTCGGCCCCGATCACGTGACCGCTCGCCGGCTCGATCAAGGGCTGGAACAGCACGTCGATCTGCTCGAGTGCGATTGCCTGCTCGAGCAGCATGTCGGGTGCTCGCTCTTCTGAGCGGCGCTGGGCACCGCTACGCTTGTCCACCATGTCCATGCGAAGGTCGCTACCGCGCCCGCCGCGGCGGTGAAAGCGCCCTCGCGGAGGAGGCCCGAAACGGGACAGTGACGCGCGCTTGCAAGCGGCTTATGCTCGCGTGCTCCGAGCGAGCAATCAGGAGCCGCCAGTGACCGCCGACGCGCCGCGCTCCGTGATTGGAGACGATTCTCACCATCTCGGCGCTCGTACCGACCTCGGCAGCCGCGGGATCGGGCTGCTCACTTCGCGGCGCGAGGCCGCCCAGGCCGCCGCGGCGCTACTCCGCCAGCACTACGACTTCGCGAGCGACGATCAGGCGACCAGTTTTGTCGCTTTGGGCGGCGACGGCTTCATGCTCCACACGCTGCACG
>JBDSTQ010000091.1:0-7214 GCA_039928195.1 Sphingomicrobium sp. | reverse complement strand
GACGACATCATCAGCGCCAACACAGCAGCTGGCTATCGTCCGCCACACGGCCTGGCCACCGACGGAGGCGCAGCGGACATCGCAGCGGTCATCGGCGCCGCGCTCGACGACGGTCGGGGCCACGTGCAAGCCTATGCGACATACCGCCGTCAACGCGCCGTGTTGCAGTCTTCCCGCGATTATTCGTTCTGCGGCCTCGGTGCCAACGACGCTCCTATTGGCGCCGCTGGACGCTTCAATTGTGCGGGCTCGTTCACGACGACGCCGACTTTGCTTTATGCTCCGGCTGTCGGCGTCTTTTCCGCCGGTCCCGACCGGACGCTCCTTAACGGCTACACTTTGTTCAACTTCAATCCCTACAATTATTATCAGCGGCCGGACGAGCGTTACACCGCCGGCGCTTTCGCCGATTACGAAATTGCACCCGGTTTCAAACCCTATCTCGAAGCGATGTTCATGGACGACACGTCGGACGCCCTAATTGCGCCGTCCGGCCTGTTCTTCGGCAACGTCAACACGCTTAATTGCGACAATGCCTTGCTCGGTCCGGAACAGCGTGCGGCGCTGTGTCAACCCGCCAATATCGTTGGTCAGATCGTTGACCCGGTCACCGGCAATACGGTCGATGTCGCGCAAGTGTTTGTTGCCCGCCGCAACGTCGAAGGCGGAGGCCGCAACAACAATCTTGAGCACACCGCCTATCGCCTGGTCGCGGGGATGCGCGGTGACGTTCTGAAGGGCGTGTCGTACGACGCGTCGTATCAATATGGCCGGACACTGCGCCAAGACACCAATACCGGCGACTTTTCGACCACCCGGTTGCTGCGGTCGATCGACGCCGTCGATAATCCCAACACGCCCGAATTCGACCCAACCTGTCGCTCGGTCCTGACAGGCGTCGATCCAAATTGCGTGCCCTACGACATCTTTACCCAGGGCGGCGTGACCGCGGCGGCACTCAACTATGTCCAGGTGGTAGCGCTTCAGCGGGGCACCGTAGAGGAAGCGGTCGCCCATGCCGACATGACCTTCGTCGGCGCGGATTATGGGCTGAAGAGCCCATGGGCCGAGAACGGTCTCGGCTTCAACATCGGGGCCGAATACCGCAAGGAGCAGTCGGACTTCGTTCCCGATCTGCTGTACCAGACCGACGATCTGGCCGGCGGCGGCGGTGCGATTCCACCGGTTAGTGGCCAATTCGACGTTCGCGAATTTTTTGCTGAAACGCAGATTCCGATTGTCGAGCATAATTTCATCGACTTGCTCCAGGTCAGTGCTGGATATCGCTTTTCGAACTACAAGGTCGATACCAACAGCTTCAATACCTCGACCTACAAGTTCGCGGCGGAATTCGCTCCAATCCGCGATATCCGCTTTCGCGCCAGCTACAATCGCGCGGTACGGGCGCCGAACATCGTCGAATTGTTCTTCCCGCAAGGCGTCGGACTTGCCGGCACCGCCGACCCGTGCGCCGGGGCCGCCCCGGTCGCGACCCAGGCGCAGTGTGCACTCACGGGCGTTTCCGCGGCCCAGTATGGGAAAGTCATCAAGAACCCGGCCAACCAATATAATGGCCTGGCCGGCGGGAACCCGAACCTTGCTCCTGAAAAAGCGGATTCCTTCACGGCTGGCGTTATCCTCCAGCCGCGGTTCATTCCCGGGCTTGCGCTGACCGCCGATTATTTCGACATCAAAGTCAAGAATGTCATTGGAACCGAAGCTTACGGGTCGGTCATCGCAGCATGTTTCGCCGGCGACGCGGCGGAATGCGCGTTGATTCATCGCGATCGCTTCGGAAGCCTGTTCGCCACGTCTGACGGGTTCATCACTTTGCTAACCCGCAACTTCCCGGGTGTCGGCCTGTCCACCAAAGGCTGGGACTTTAGCGGCACCTATTCGCGCCGACTGGGCGGCCTTGGAACGCTCAACGCCAGTTTCGTCGGCACGCTTCAGGGCAAGACAAATACGCTGGGCGGAACCGGTACCGGTCACTTTTCGCCGGATTCTACGCCGAACAATAAGTTCCGTTCGAAGACCCGGATTGGCTTCACTTTGCCCAACGGCATCGGGCTGTCGGGTCAGTGGCGCTATTTCTCTGCCGTCACCCAATCAGACCCGACGGTTACCCAACCCGCCAATCTGAAGATCAACGCCCAAAGCTACTTCGACCTGGCGATGACCGCGCGGGTTACCAACAAGTTCAGTCTCCGTGTCGGAGCAAACAATATCCTCGATCGGTCTCCGCCGGTTGTGGGCGGCGAAACGCTCATCCCGACTTTCGGCAACGGCAATACCTATCCGCAAGTCTATGATTCGCTCGGCCGTTACATGTTCGCGGGAGTCACGATGGATTTCTAACGTTGCGGCAAACAATTGACTCCGGCCGATCAAGCTATGCGACCATCTGAACCGTAGGTTCGATGTGCTTGACCGGCCCCTGGCGCAGAGCACCGCGCGAGGGAACGGGGAGGGGGCATGGCGCTGTGGAGAGATTTCCCCTTCACTCCATGCCCCCTTTTCTATGTTGGCCGATTCAATCGGAAACCGACTAGGAAGATCGCAATGAGCCAGGCGCGAAACCTTGAGGAGCAAGCGGATCAGGCGGCTGCGGCAGGCCACGTCGCCGCGGCCCGCGCGCTGCTCGAGCAAGCCGTGGAGGCCGGCGCGGCAACCTCTGGCCAGTGGACCAAGCTGTCGGCGATGCGCAGGGCGTCAGGCGATCTGAGCGGGGCGATGACCGCGCTCGATCAGTCGTTGGCGCTTAGCCCGCTCGACTTTTCCGCCCTCCTTGGGCGGGCATTCGTGCTCGAGACGATGGGCGATCCTGCCGCCGGCCAAGCGTTCGGTAACGCGCTTGCCCAGGCCCCGGTCGTTGGTCAGCTATCCGACGAATTGAAGCCCGCTGTTGCCCGCGCGCGGGCGCGTTGGTCGGCCCATCAGGACCGGCTTGAGCAGCAATTGGGGGCCGCAATGCCCGCCGCCCTGTCGTCATTTGAAACTGGCCAAATCCGGCGCTTGATCACCAACCGCTCGCGGCGGACACGTCATTACCATCAAGAGCCGACCGACTTTCACTATCCCGGAATGCCCGAAATCGAGTTTCACGACCGCGCATTATTCCCCGCGCTTGACGCGCTGGAGGCGCAATGGGAAGCGATCCGCGCGGAGTTCGAGGCGGTCGTCGCTGCCAATGCCGCGGAGATCGTCCCTTACACTCAATATCCCGACCGCGTGCCGCTGCGCCAATGGCGCGAGCTTAATAACAGTCCCAAATGGAGCGCGATTCACCTGCTTCAAAATGGCCGCCGGATTGACGCCAACACGCGTCATTGCCCGGTGACCATGGCGGCCATTGCCAAGCTCCCCCAACCGCACATCGCTGGCGGGTCGCCCAACGCAATGTTCTCGTTGCTCGCTCCGCACACCAGAATTCCCGCGCATACCGGCGTCGCCAACACGCGGCTGGTGTGCCACTTGCCGCTGATCGTCCCGCCTCACTGTGGCTTTCGGGTTGGCGACAGTCGGCGCGAATGGCAGCCCGGTAAAGCCTTCGTATTCGACGACACGATCGAGCACGAAGCGTGGAACGACAGCGCGCAACTGCGGGTCGTGCTGATTGTCGATTTGTGGCCGCCGACGCTGAGCGATGTCGAGCGCCGCGCGCTCGCCGATGTCATCGCCGCTGTCGGACTGAGTTTCTCCGGCATCTAGGATTCGTAGCCGAATGCGGCAATCCACGGTGCCAGGATCGGCAACACCGGCTGAAGCTGATCGCGGTACCGAGTCCAGCGTGCGACCGAACGCGAATAAACCGGTTCGATAACCTGGGCGTAGCTTGGCGTTCGAATGAATCCGCGCGTGTGCGCGGACACATGATGCTCGCTAAGTTTGTCGCTCCATTCGAGACCGAGGAAATCGGCAACCGCGCGAAGTTCACGGGGAGCGTCCGCAACAAGGCGCTCGTAGCGGACCGAATGCACATTGAGCGGGAGCAATTGGCGGCAGCGCGACCAATAACGCATCATCGTGTCGTACAGCCTCGCGGTCTGCTCGAGGTCGAGGAAATGCGCTGCGGGGCCGGCCGGATGGAAGCGGGTAAAGAAGCAGCTGAGCACGACATCGCACGGATGCCGCTCGACAAAGATGATCGGCGCCCCGGCGAACAAGCGATGAATGTACGGGCCGGCAATCAGCGCGAACGGCAGCTTGTCGAGCAGCAGGCGGCCGGCCCGACCGGGAATATATTGATCGGCCAGTTCGAAATAGAATGCACGCAATTCCTCGACGACCGGGGCCGCCATGCGCGCGAGCCCCCGCACCGCGCCGGCCTTTTTGGAAACACCTTCCAATAGCGGGTTTTCTTCCGAAACGACGACCGCTTCATGACCCATCAGGAATGTGTCCAGAAGCGTGGTTCCGGATCTTGGAAAGCCAATCAGAAATGCCGGTCGCTCTGCGACGCTCGGCACCGCGCGCCAAGTCTCGGCCCAAGTCGGGGTCAGACCATCGAGATCACTTTCGAGCGCGCCGCGATATGCGTCAGCTTCCGCAGCGGCGTTGGGGAAAGCGCGGCGGTCCTCCAGGTTCATCGTTGAAAAAGCCGCCCACGCGCGATCGCTGTGCTGGCGACGGTCCTCGATCTCTCCGATCAAACGGGCGCGCGTGCCTGGAAGGACGAAGGTTGGCGCCGCCTCGACTAGCCCCAGCGCGATGTCGAAGTCGCGCCGGCGAAAAGCGAGCTGCGCGCGCAGGAGCGGTAGTTTGTCGGAGTTGGGAGCACCTTCTTCGAGCATCCCAATCAGTTGTTCGAATCGATCAAGCTGGTTTTGGCGCTCGCTCAACTCGGCCAGAGCGACGATTGTTTCAGGATGCGTGCGGTCAAGCTGCAGGGCCCGCTCGAGCGTCGTGACGGCCTCGTTGGGACGTCCAAGCAGATCTTCGAGCCTTGCGAGCGTGACCAGCAGCACGACCTCGCCCGGCCGTTCTGCGATGTTCGCCTTGAGCTCCTCCGTGGCCCGCTCAGCGGTGCCCGCGGCGCGATGCGCGTCGGCCCATTTTTCCCAAACCTTGGGCCGTTGTGAATTGAGCTGCAGCGACGTGGCCAATGCATCGGCGGCGTCGGTCGCCGCACCGGTGGTGAGTAGCGCCGCCCCAAAGTTCGACCAGGCTTCGAAATCGTTGCTGTCATCCTTTACCAGCTGCCGGAAGATGTCGCGGGCGCCGGTAAATTCGCCCCTGCTCGTCAACAGCCCAGCGCGAAGCTTTCGCGCTTCGCGGTCCGGAAGCGGACCCGCGTTGAGGTGCGCCTCGGCTTCGTCGAGCTCGCCAAGAGCAATCAGCACGCGGGCCAGCTCCAGCCGTGCGGCGGCGTCCCGTGGTGCGAGCGCATGCGCCGCGCGAAAATAAGGCAACGCAACGTCCAGCTCCATGCGTCGCGTGTGGAGCAATCCGACGAACATCTGCAAACCCATGTCGTCAGGGTTCGCGCCAAGCGCCTCGCGAGCAAGTTCAAGCGCCGCTCCGAAATCCCCGCTGCGGGCAAGAGCGATCGCTTCCCGCGCCAAAGGAGGAAGGGCGGCCATCAATCGGTCATAGCCCGACCATGGTCAGTGCGACATACGACCCGCGGAAATGATCGCCGAATGATCGCTATTTCACCGGCTTGTCGTCGCCGGCGTCCATCACTGTCTGCTGCACGCCGGTCGAATCGGCATTCACGCTGGCTTGCGTGACCAGCACCGTCGTTCCCGCCGCCATCACGCCGCGCATATGCTTCACGAAGGCTGCGGGCAGGTGCATTTGCTCGACGCGCTCGGTCGAGATGATCTCGGCGGGCTCGCCAGTCAAATCGCCGACCCCGACCTGAATCCATTCGGGCCGAGGACCGCCCGACAGCGTCATCACCTGCGCTTCGGTGGTTTGCTGCGCGACCACCGCATGGGCGCGACCGATCTCCTTGCCGTTGCGCAGCACCACGACCTGCTGATCGCCGGTGGAGATGATGATCGACACCGGCCCGGCTGGGCTGACCTCGGGAGTCCAGGTGAATACGCCGTTCGGCGACAGCGGCATCAGCGGCCCCGAATTGACCCCGGCCATGATCGGCGCGAGGACGCCGGCGACCGGGCGCTTGACCGGATCCTCATGCCCGCCGGCGATGACCACCGTCCCGCCCATCGGGGTGATCGTGAACATCTTCTTGGCGAATTCCATCGGCAGACGGACGCAGCCGTGGCTTGCAGGATAACCGGGCAGCTTGCCCGCGTGCATCGCCACCCCCATCCACGTCAGCCGCTGCTGATAAGGCATCGGCGCGTCGTCATAAGTCCGGCTTTTGTGGTCCTTGTCCTTTTCGAGGATGGTGAACACCCCAGTCGGCGTTTCATGCCCGTCCTTGCCCGACGAGATGGTCGAAACCCCGATGCGCACGCCGTTGCGATAGACCGTCGCGCGCTGGCGCCCGAGATCGACATAGACCAGCACCGGCCCCTTGGGCGCGATCTCGGGATAGAGCAGCCACTCGCCGGGCTTGAGTTGCTCGGCCTGTTTGGCGAGTTTCAACTGCGCCGACTTCGACGCGCCCTGGGCGAGCAAAGGCGCGGTCGGCGCGGTCGCGAGCAGCAGGGCGAGCGCGAAACTACGGATGGCGGTCATGATGTTCCCCCGAACGAATTGATGCGCGCAGCATAGCTTGCAAATCGATTTGCCGACAGCGGGTTAAGCAAGTGGCAGCGGGCAGCGCGGAAGTTGGCAAAGTAGGTCATTCTTCGCGACAGGCTCTCCGGCTGCCGCGGCCTGGACCCCGGCCTGCGCCGGGGAACAACTCGATCGCCTCAATAAGCCAGCCCAAGACCATCCGCGCGGACGTCGGCGGCGGCGGCGTAGACCCGCTCGCCGCCACTGTCGCGGCGCTCGACCGAGGAATAGCGGCCGAAGCCGCCGTCCGATGCGCCGAGCCGCCAGCCCATATGCGCGAGCGCGAGCGCGGTGCGGGCGGGGACGCCGGTTTCGAGCCGCAACAGGCCGATGCCGCCGATGCTCTTGTCATCCTCGCCCATCTGCTCGGACGAGCCTTCGTGATGCCAGCGCGGGGCGTCGCCGGCCGCCTGTCCGTCCAGTCCGTGATCGACGCGGTTGACGATGATCTGGGTCTGACCTTGCGGCTGCATGTCGCCGCCCATGACGCCGAAGGAGAGCCAGGGCTGACCGTCCCG
>JBDSTQ010000090.1:0-4324 GCA_039928195.1 Sphingomicrobium sp. | reverse complement strand
TTATCGCGCAATCCATCTGCTCAATCAGGACAATGCCAAAGCCGCGCTGGTCGAACTCGCCAAGCCGCTGCCCAAGGTTCCGGGAACGGTCGATGCGGGCCAGAGCGACGGACTCCATATCGATCTGGTCACCGCCAAACGGCTTAACGCCGATTCGCGCCTCGGCGAACAGCTTGGCGCCGAATCGCAGGAGCTTCTGCCCGCCGAGAAAGCTGAAATCCTCGACGGCCAGGCAATGCAGCTGCGCGGCACTTCGTTGCGTCTGACCGGCGACCGCACCGCCGCCGCGGAAGCGCTGCGCGCGGCCGACCGCCGCCTCCAGGCAGTGCGCGCGGGACGCGTCGCGTCGGTTATCTGGATGCGCGCGCAAATCCTTGGCGACCTTGCCGCGATCGCCGAAGAAGGCGGCAATCAGACCGAGGCCGACCAATTGTACCGCCAGGGCGTCGCCTTGCTCGAAACCAATTATCCCGGCTCGGCCGCCTTGCTTAACGCCAAGGCGCGGCTCGCCGGATATTTCGCGCGCACCGGTCAGTCGGCGATCGCCGAAAAGATGTTCGCCGAAATCGTCCATTCGCAGCCCGACGCGAGCAATTTGCCGCCGTCATTCGCTTATGTGCTGCGGCCCTATGTCGATTTATTGCTCAAGCGTCCGAACGATCCCGCGGCAATCGCCGAATATTGGGCGGCCGGGCAGTTGATGGTCCGTCCCGGCCTCGCGCAGACGCAGGCGGTGCTGGCACGCGAACTGAGCGGCGGGACCGACCAGGCTTCGCGCCTGTTCCGTCAGTCGGTGACGCTGACCCGCCAGGTCGAGCGTGCGCGCATCGAACTCGCGCGCTTCGCCGAAATGCCCAAGCCGTCGATCGAGGAACAAGCGCGCGCCCGGGCGCTTCGCGCAACGCTCGAGATCGCGCAGAAGCAACAGACCACGACCCAGTCGGCGCTGGGCAGCTTCCCGCGCTATCGCGCGGTGTCGAGCGAGATCATTCCGCTTGCCGAAATGCAGAAGACGCTGCGGCCGGGCGAAGCCTATTACCGGATGACGGTGGTCGGCGATCATGTTTACGCGATGATGGTCACCACCGACAGCGCGCGCGCCGAGAAACTGGCGATCACCGCCAAACAACTCGACCAGAATGTCGACGCATTGCGCGAAACCATTTCGACGTTCGAAAATGGCGAGCAGACGACCTTCGCGTTCGACGTTGCCTTGTCCCACCAATTGTACGGATCGTTGTTCGCGCCGTTCGCGAGCGAGATCGCAGCCGCCAAACATGTGATTGTCGAGCCCGATGGCGGGATGCTGCGCCTGCCCGCCAATCTGCTGGTGATGGATCAGGCGTCGGTCGACAGCTACACCAAGCGCGCGGCGGCCGGCGGCGAGGCTGCCGAATTCGACTTCCGCGGGATAGCCTGGCTCGGCCGCGACCGCGACATCAGCACCGCGGTCAGCCCGCGTTCGTTCGCGCAATTGCGCTCGGCGCCGCCGTCATCAGGGCTTAAGGAATATCTCGGACTGGGCGAGAACACGCCGCCGTCGGCCGCTGCCGAAGCGATCATTCCCGCCGCCGCCGACCGCGACTGCCTGCTGCCGATGTCGTCGTGGGCGAAGCCGATTTCCGCCAAGGAACTGCGCACCGCCGGCCAGATCCTTTCGGGGATCGATCCTTCGGGAGTGCAGATCCTGACTCGCGACGATTTCACCGACACCGGGCTTGAGGCGCGCAGCGACCTTGCCAATTATCGCATTCTGCACTTTGCGACGCATGGCGTGGTCACCGAGCGCGCCGCCAAATGCGCGGTTCAGCCGGCGCTGCTGACGAGCTTTGGCAGCGCCGGGTCTGACGGGCTGCTGACCTTCCGCGAGATTTTCGATCTCAAGCTCGACGCCGATCTGGTCATCCTGTCGGCGTGCGATACGGCGGGCAAGGCGAGCGCGGCGGCGACCCAGTCGGCGGGCCTCGGGAGTGGCGGCGATGTCGCGCTCGACGGGCTGGTGCGTGCCTTCGTCGGCGCCGGCAGCCGGCTGGTGATCGCCAGCCATTGGCCGGTGCCCGACACCTATGACGCGACCGGGAAACTGATTACGGGGCTATTCTCGGCGCCGCCCGGAACGCCGACGGTGACCGCACTGCGGCTGTCACAGCGTCGGTTGATGGACGATCCCGATACCTCGCACCCATTCTATTGGTCGGCGTTCGCGGCGGTCGGCGACGGCGAAATTCCGGTGATCCGCACCAAAGCGCAAATCGCCCTGGCAAAATGAATTGAGTGGCGGCCTAGGGCTGCTGCGGGGTCTGGCCGCCACAGCGGCACGCCGACACGCGCGCGGTGCGCTTTTTCGCCGGAGCCGGCGTCTGGCTGTCGGCTTGCGGCGCCTGACCGTCCGCCTGGGGCGAACCGGTCGGGATATCGGCCTGGGCAAGCAGAATCTGGGCCGGCCGGTTGACCGGCTGGCTCGCCTGCTGCGCGACGACTTTTCCGGGTTCGGCGCCAATCGGCGCGGCGAGGCTCACCGCCACGGCGGTGATCAGCATGAAGCGGCTGTGCATGGCTTTGCTCTCCGTCATCAGGAGGCCCGAATACGCCCGCGCTGGTTGCCGAATGGCTGCAAAGATTGGTTAAAGGCGGGTAAGGCATCATGCGACAGTCGGGACGCGGGCTGCGACAAACCGTTTAATCGTTTCAGTCCAGTAACTTAGCTTGGTTACGTCGATTTCGCTCGATTGACTCCGCGTTAACTCGGGACCATTTTCGCCAATGTCACACAGTCAAGGGGGCAACCATGACGACGACTACCCAGAATAATCAGCGTAAAGTCTTGCTTACGACCGCCGGCGTGCTCGCTTTCGGGCTTGCCGCATATGGCCTCGGGCGGGTCTATCCGCCGATGGGTCCGAGCGCCGGGACGATCACGCCCGCCGACCGCTATCAGGTTTCTCAGGTCGGCGAAGGCGACGTTGCGCTCGGCGACACCGCGGTGCCCGAGCTGATGCAGACCGACGCGTTTGAGCTGATGACCAAGGATCCCAATTTCCGCGCGCTCGCCGCCAGCCCGGGCTTCCAGGCGCTCGCCGGGCAGCCGCAGGTGATGGCGGCCTTGATGGCCAATCCGCAGGCATTTGCCGCGCTCGCCGCCAATCCGCAGGCGTTCGCCGGGGTCGCGCGCGCCGCGCAAGACCTGTCGGCGATGGCGCCGGCTGCGCGCCAGCATCAGGCGCAAGTATTGTCCGCGGTGTCCGCGCATTCGGCGGCAATGTCGGCGCTCGCCGGGCATCCCGATGCCTTTGCCTCAATCGCCCGCAACGCCTCGGCCTTTGCGGGCATGGCGGCGAACGCCAACGCTTTCCGCCAGGCCGCTTCCAACGCCGCGGCCAACGCGCAAATGGCGAGCAGTGCCGCCGCTTTCGCGCGGCTCGCCAGCGACAATGCGGCGATGAAAGCCCTCCAGGCCGATCCTGGCGTGTTCAGCGCGCTCGCCGCCAATGCCGCCGGCTTCAAGGCGCTTTCGGGGCAGCCGCAAGCGCTCGCCGCGGCGGTCAACAGCGCTGCCGCCTCGGCCCGTTCGCTGCAATCGGCGGGCGTGTCGCAAGCCGCGCTGGCCGGTCTCGCGCGCAATGCCAACGCGTTCAGCGCGCTCGCTTCGCAGCCGCGCGCATTGCAGGCGGTGTCAGGTCATTCGCAGGCGTTCGCGGCGCTGGCCGCTCACCCCGCGGCGATGGCGGCGATCTTTGCCAACGCATCGCAATTCGCGCGCTTCGCCAATGATAGCGCGGCGTTCTCGAAATTCGCGGCGCCCGCGGGCAATAATGCGCGCCTTTCGGGGAGCGCCAATGCGCTTCGTCAACTCGCCAGCGACGGTATCGCGATGAAGGCGCTTTCGGCCGATCCGCGCGTGTTCTCGGCGATCGGCAATAATGCGGCGGCGTTCGCCGGTCTCGCCAGCAACGCCCGGCTGCTCAATCCGCAGGCGTTCGCGGCGATCGGGCAGAATGCCGCGGCATTCTCCCGGCTGTCGGCCAATGCCGCGCAGCTGAGCGCCACGGCGCGCGGGCTGCAAGCGTTCGAAGCGCAGTCGCTGGCGGCATCGGCGGCAACCGCGGGCCGGATCAATTCGGCGGCGCTGCAGGCGTTCATGGCCAATCCGCAGGCGTCGGCGGCATTCATGGCCAACCCCAGCGCGTTTGCGGCGGTCAGCCGTCAGGCGGCGGCGATGGCCACGCTGTCGAGCAATTCCAAAGCGTTCGCGGCGCTTGCCGCGCAGCCCAACATGGCGGCGTTGATGGCCAATCCGAGCTTCTCCGCAGCGCTTCGCCAGTCT
>JBDSTQ010000089.1:0-3933 GCA_039928195.1 Sphingomicrobium sp. | reverse complement strand
CCACATGTTCTTGCAGCGCAGCGCTTCCTTGTTGCCGAGCCCGAACGGCTTGACCGCATCCAATGTCAGCTGCGAGATGTTGAAGTGGACCAGCTGCCAGCGCGCCAGGCTGCCGTCGTCGAGCGGGCTGGCGTCGTAGCCGGCCTTGGCGAGGTTGCGCGGGGTGAACTCGCCTTCATCGGCGATGATCAGCCCGCCGTCGCGCAAATCGCCGACATTGGTCTTCAACGCCGCCGGGTTCATCGCCACGAGGACGTCGGGCTGATCGCCTGCGGTCTCGATCGCGCAGCTGCCGAAGTTGATCTGGAACGCCGAGACCCCGAACGTGGTCCCCTGCGGCGCGCGGATTTCAGCGGGGAAATCGGGGAAGGTCGCGAGGTCGTTGCCGGCGAGCGCGGTCGACAGCGTGAACTGCCCGCCGGTCAGCTGCATCCCATCGCCGCTATCGCCGGCAAAGCGCACGACGACCGCCTCGAGCGGCGGATTGGCGGTGGCTTCCTGTTCGGTAACGCGGTGCGTGGCGGTGGCCATGCAGGGGTATCTAAGCTGCTCGATGGTCTTTCGCTACCCATTGTGGAGTGTGAATTGCAAAGCCCAGGCGCATCGCGCAGTCTGCCGCGCGGGGGGCAGCGATGATCTACAAGCGGGTGGCGGCGCGGCTCAAGGCGCAGGACTGGCTGGCGATCACGATCGAATTCGCGATCGTCGTCGCCGGCGTATTCGTCGGCACCTGGGTGGCGAATATGAACCAGGGTCGGGTCGAAGCCGGCGAAACGCGTCAGATGATTCGCAATCTCAGGCCGGAGCTGGGCAACAACATCGCGATCTTCCAAGCCGTAGAAAATTATTACGTCGTGACCCGACGTTATAGCGCGACCGCCTTGTCCGGATGGCGCGGCGACCCGACCGTCACTGACCGCGACTTCGTCATCGCCGCCTATCAGGCAAGCCAGATCGTTTATACCGACATCAATGGTAACAGCTGGGCCGAAGCGTTTGGCAGTGACCGGCTGCGCACCATCAGCGATCGGCAGCTGCAGCGCGACATCGGCCAAATGATGTCGATCGATTACATCGCGATCGAGAAAGAGCTTTTCACCGACTATCGCGAGCATGTCCGGCAGGTCATTCCGGAAGATATTCAGGACGCCATTCGCGCCCATTGCGGCGACCAACGCAATGCGATCGGGGTCAACCAGCTGCCGGCAAGCTGTTCGATCGACCTTCCGGACAATCGGTTCACGCAAGCGGCGAGCGCCCTTCGCGCACGTCCCGAACTGGTCGGCGAACTCCGCTGGCATGTCGCGGCGGTCGCCAGCTACGTCAACAATTTGCAACTGTTTGAAAAAGTAACGGGCCGCGCGCTCAATCGCATCGGCAGCGGAACATGATCTACAAGCGCGCCGTCGCGAAACTCCGCGCTCAGGACTGGTTCGCGATTGCGATCGAGTTCGCGATCGTCGTCCTCGGCGTGTTCATCGGGACGCAGGTGTCGAACTGGAACGCCGCGCGGATCGATCGCGCGGAGACGCAGCGAATGCTCGCCCAGCTTCGGCCCGAGCTGGAACGGCAGATCGATACTTATCGCACGGTTGACATCTACTATGCGACGACTCGTCGCTTCGCCGCGACCGCCTTCGCCGGATGGAACCATGATCCCGCGGTCAGCGACAACGACTTCGTCATCGCCGCCTACCAAGCCAGCCAGATTTCGGGAGTTGGGCTTAACGGGACCAGCTGGGCGACCATCTTCGGCGCGGAGCGGCTGCGCCTGATCGAGAATCGAGCGATTCGCAGGGACCTGACGTATCTGATGGAGACCGATTACACGCCGGTCAGCAACGACGCGGTCGACACGCCCTATCGGGCCAACGTCCGCCGCATCATCCCGCTCGACGTCCAGGATGCCATTCGCGCGCAATGCGGCGATGTTGTTCCGCCGGGCCGGCCGAACGTCATCGTTCTCCCGACCAGCTGCGCCTTGGGCTTAAGCGCGAGCCAGGCGACCAGCGCGGCGCGCGCTTTGCGCGACAACCCTGACCTGGCGAATGATCTGCGGTGGCATATAGCGGCCGAGGAGTCCTTTCTTTCCACCGCCGAGCCGATCAGCCAGACAGCGCAGAACCTGCTTCACGAACTTCCCAGCGCGCGCCACTAGTGGCGACCCGCGACCCGCGACCCGCTGGCACGGGCGAGCGCGCCGCGCTACGGCTTTCGGCCATGATCAACGGGATGGCGAGGGCGGTTCGGTGAGCGAGGCAGGCTATCGCCGCGGGGTGGGCGTGATGCTGCTCAACGCCGACAAACAGGTGTGGGTCGGGCGGCGGATCGATAATAGCGACGAGGCATGGCAGATGCCGCAGGGCGGGATCGACCGGGGCGAGAAGCCGTGGGCGACCGCGCAGCGCGAGCTGGAGGAGGAGACCGGGATCGCGCCGCATCTGGTCGAGCGGATCAGCGCATGTCCCGAGCGGCTCAAGTACGATCTGCCCACGGAGCTGCGGCACAAATTGTGGGGCGGCAAGTGGCACGGGCAGCTGCAAGACTGGTACCTGTGCCGCTTTCTCGGGGAGGACGGCGACATCGACATCGCCACCAAGCATCCCGAGTTCAACGCCTGGAAATGGGTCGCGCCGGCCGCGCGTCCCGCGCTGATCGTGCCGTTCAAGCGCGACCTGTACCGGCGGCTGCTGAGCGAGTTCGCCGAGCATCTGTAGATGCTTCCGGGCAATTGCCGGGAACGACGCGCGGTGTGGCGTTCGCCGAAGCGTGCGGCTAGAGGAGCCCGCCATGGGGGGGCTTTCAAGCATCGAGCATAGCGTCGTCGAGCGGGCGGCGGCCGAGCCGATGCTCGACCAGGTGCTGAGCTGGGCAGCGGTCAATAGCGGATCGCGCAACCTCGCCGGGCTAGCGACGGTCGCCGGGATGCTCGCCGATGCCTTTGCTGCGTTGCCAGGCGCACTGGCGATGGTCGAGCCCGCTGCGGTCGAGGCGGTCGACGCCGCCGGCCAGCGGCGCCCGCTGGCGCATGGCCAGAACCTCCACCTGACGGTTCGCCCCGAGGCGCCGGTGCAAGTGCTGTTCACCGGGCACATGGACACGGTGTTCGAGGTCGATCATCCGTTCCAGGCGACGGCTTGGCTCGAGCCCGGCAGGGTGCTCGGCGGGCCGGGCGTGGCCGACATGAAGGGCGGGATCGCGGTGATGCTCGCGGCGCTCACGGCGATCGAAGGGTCGGCGCCCGAGCTGGGCTATGAAGTGATTCTCAACAGCGACGAGGAGGTCGGTTCGGCCGGATCGGCGGGACTGATCGCCGCGGCCGCGCGGGGCAAGCGCGCGGCGTTGACCTACGAGCCCGCGGCGCTGCCCGACGGGACGCTCGCCGGAGCGCGGCCGGGCAGCGGCAATTTCAGTTTCACCGTGCGCGGACGCGCGGCGCACGCCGGGCGCATCCCCGAGGACGGGCGCAACGCGCTGGTCGCCGCGGCCGATCTGGCGCTGCAGCTGAGCCAGGCGAAAGACCAGTCATTGTCGGTCAACCCGGCCAAGATCGACGGCGGCGGGCCTAACAATGTCGTCCCCGACCTCGCCATCCTGCGCATCACTCTGCGGCCCAGGACGCCGGTGGATCAGGCGCGCGCGCTGCGCCTGATCGAGGCCACCGTGGCAGCCGTCGCCGCCGAGCATGACGTGACGATCGACACGCACGGCGGCTTTGCGCGGCCGCCCAAGCCGATGACCCCCGAGGCCGAAGCGTTGTTCGGGCTGGTCCGCGGCGCCGGCGCCGACCTTGGCCAGACGATCGCGTGGCAAGCGACCGGCGGGGTGTGCGACGGCAATAATATCGCCGCCTGCGGCGTCCCGGTGGTCGACACGATGGGGGTTCGCGGTGGCAAAATTCACAGCATGGAGGAATATTTGATCGTCGACAGT
>JBDSTQ010000088.1:0-4816 GCA_039928195.1 Sphingomicrobium sp. | reverse complement strand
TCGAGCGGCTGCGCCTGCATCGTCTCGTCGAAGCCGAGCCCGAGCAGGATACGCGCGGCGCGAGCGTCGGCGGCATAAGCATCGATCGCCAGCAGCCGGTCGTGGAGGTCGCCGAGGCGGTGGGCGTCGGTGCAATGCTCGGCCTCGGCAAGCAAGGCGGCGCGCTCGGTGTCGGCGGCCAAGACGGTGTCGAACGGGCTCATGGCGCCCGACGGCGCGTCCTGCGCGATATAGCCGAGCCGGGTCTTGCGCGGCATCTCGATCTCGCCCTCGTCGGGCTCGAGCTGGCCGATGATGACCTTCATCAGCGTCGACTTGCCCGCGCCGTTGCGCCCGATCAGCCCGACGCGGCTGCCCGGCGGGATCGCCGCGGTGGCGCGGTCGAGGATCGTCCGCCCGCCCAGGCGCACCGTGATTCCGTTGATGGTCAGCATGGCGCCGCGCCTAGCAGCGAATTGCGGCAAAGACGAGACGGGGGTTGCGCCGCACCCTCGACGAGGCCACCTATTGTGCAGTGCAGCATGGTATTTGCCGCACTGCGATATCAAAAAGGAATGTGTATGCGTGGCCTGGGCAAGACGATTTCACGGCTGACCGCGCTGAGTCGGGCGCAGATGGCGGCGAATGCCGACAATGACGGGCGGCTCGCGGAGCTGCGGGATTTCGGCGGCAATCCCGGAGCGCTGACGGCGAGGACGTATGTGCCCGAGGGACTGGCCGACGAGGCGGCGCTGGTCGTCGTGCTTCACGGCTGCACGCAAAGCGCGGTGGGCTATGACCGTGGCAGCGGCTGGTCGCAGCTCGCCGACCGGCATGGTTTCGCTGTGCTCTTCCCCGAGCAGAACCGGGCGAATAACGCCAATCTGTGCCTTAACTGGTACCAGCCGGGCGATGCTCGCCGCGGCAAGGGCGAGGCGGCGTCGATCGCCCAGATGATCACGCACATGCGCTCCAAATATCGGCTCGATCCAGCGCGGACGTTCGTCACCGGGCTGTCGGCGGGCGGGGCGATGACCGCGGTGATGCTCGCGGCCTATCCCGAACTGTTTGCCGGCGGCGCCATCATCGCCGGGCTGCCGTTCGCCAGTGCCGACACATTGCCCGAGGCGCTCGAGCGGATGCGCGGTCAGGGCGGACCGGGGCGGAGCCAGCTGGCCGCGCGGGCCACAGCCGCTGCTCCGCAAGGAGCGCGCGTCCCGACACTGTCGGTATGGCACGGGACCCGCGACACCATCGTCGATCCCGCCAATGCGAGTGCGATCGTCGACCAGTGGCGCGATCTCCATGGCCTCGGCGATGCGGCGGGCGTGGGCGAGCGCGTCGACGGGCACCGCCGTACGGTGTGGCGCGACCTTGGCGGACGAGCGGTGATCGAGCGGTATGACATCGACGGCATGGGCCACGGCACGCCGCTCGACACGCGCGGAGCCGAAGCGTGCGGGAGCGCGGGGCCGCATATGCTCGACGCGGGGATCTGCTCGACGCGGCGGATCGCGGAGAGCTGGGGACTGACGGGGACGACGGTCGAGCGGAGCAAACCACGGCCACAAGACCAACCATCGCCGTCGCGCCAGGCCGAGCCGCCCATGCCGGCCGCGAACGGGGTCGGTGCGGTGATCGAGGATGCGCTGCGCAAAGCGGGGCTGATGCGCTGACCGGCGCGAGGGTTTAAAATGGCGTTCCGAACATCAGCATGACGCCCGGTTCGACTTGCCGGTCGATCGGCAGCAGGCCGATGCGCTGGCGGCGCCAGTCGCCATAGCCCTTGAGCTTGAGATAGGTCGCGGGGCCGAAGCCAAGCGGCTTGAGATAGCGCGTCAAATCGGCCGAGGCGGCGAGCGACAGGCCGCGGTCCTCGAACAGAGGGTCGAATTGGTCGCGCTGATCGGACCGATCATAATCGATCGACAGCGACATTTTGGGAAGCTTGTCGCCGCTGGTCGAAAGCGAAAAGCCGCCGCCGTACATGCTGCTCGCGCTGGCGGCCGAGCGGTCGAGCGTGACCGAGCCATAAGCCGAGACTTCGACCGGCCCGAACGTGCGGCTGTGGTTGGCATCGATGCTGATCTCGGTACTCGGCACCGGATCAGTCACCAGCGAATATTGGCGGCGCACCATCCGCGTCAGCCCGACCGCGGTGTTTGATCCCGCGCCAGTCCAGTCGAGCGAAAGACCGAGCGTGTCGCGGCGCGACTGAAGGCCGTTGCGCTGGCCCGCACTTTGTTCGGACCGCAGCGTCAGCGTGTCGGGAAGCCACGCAGCGCGCGCCGTCGTCGGCAACAAGCGCGCGGGCGACAGGCGCAAGCTGGTCGAGCGATTACGGCTGGCGGAGCGGAAATATTCGCCGTCGGACAGCGGCAAGTCATAGGCGACCGCGCGGATCCTGTGCTTGACCTGGATGCCGCCGAAAGTGGCGCTGGCAACGGTTTCGACCGTCGTGCCATAGGTCGCGTCGACGGCGCTGTGCGAGACGTCGAGTTTCCATCGGCCGCGATGGAAGTTGCCGCCGACATCGAACGTCCGCCCGTCGTACAGCAAGGGGGATGGCGACGATCGCCGCAGCGAGCGGTAATCTTCGCTCTGCTTGCCGAGTTCGAGATAGGCCGAAGCGCCGCTCTCGCCGCCTAATGGCAGTTTCGCGTCGACCCGATGCCAGTAAGCGCTGCCGCCAACGGCTTTTGGTCTGGGGTTCAACGGGTCGTCGGGCGCATTGAAGCGCGTGGTGCGGACCATCCGGTAATCCGACCACGACAGCCCGCCCGAATAACTCAGCAGCTCATCGAACAGGTCGAGCTTCACGCTCGTGTCGACGACCTTATTCTCGATCCAGCGGGTCGGCTCGCCGAGCCCGCGGCCGGCGCCGGCGAGCGAGGGCGTGCGCAAATTGAGCGTGCCGGCGGTGACCGCGAGCGCGCTGCTGCTGCCGAGCGGGATCGACACTGTCAGATCGGCTTCGTCGCGCCAGCTGACGTCGCGGCCGAGCAAGCCGCCGACGACATGCTGGCCGGGCGCGAACATCGCGGATGCCGAACCCGAACTGAGCCGCAATTTGACCCGGCCATCGGCCGATGTCCCGCTCAGCGCGCCGTTGCGCGATTTCGTAAAGGTCAACGCCGGCAGCGCCGCGCGGTCGCGCGGCAAAGTTAGTGAGGCAACATCCTGCATTCTGTGCTGGTCGTTCGGACGCATGGAAAAATCGACCGCCGGAAGCGACAATGCGGTCGCTGCAGCAGGCTGCGGTTCGGCGGCGAGTCTCTGCGCCGTCGCCTGCGACGAGACGACTAACGCCAGACCGGCGCATGTTGCACGGATTGTACCCGTCATCATATGTGCCGCATCGCTTTGGGCTCAAGGGCAACGACCGATTAATGGACTCGGCGTTGAGGCGACGGGCCCACGCGAACGCGCGGACCCGCCAACTTTTTCGTCGAAGATGCTTAAGCGTTATTAAAAACCTTGACGTAGTTCACGCACTCGCCGTGGTTCCTCAGGATAGTGCCATCACCCGCGTCAATCGGGAACCCGTCTGCTTTTTTCACCTCATTACAGATCTTGGCTGGAAACGACACGCACTCGCCCAGATTTTTGAACGCGCCGGGATAAGCAGCGATGATGGATTTACACAATTTAACAATTGAGCTGTTGTCTGCCTGAGCAATTGCGGCGGTCGGAACGGCGACCGGTGCGACAAATGCGAGCGAACATGCGCCTAAAGACAATAGTAGCTTTTTCATGTGTCCCTCCAAGGGAAGCCGCCCGACTGGTGCCCCTAGCCCGAGTTGCGGACAGCAACGTGAATGGCCCCCGCAAAGCAGGGGCCATTCAATCAGTTCAAGATTTAGCTGTTGAGAAATTTGATGTAGTTAACGCATTCGCCCTGGTTCTTGAATCCAAAAAGCTCAAGGAATCCAGCTTTCTTGACTTCATTGCAGAACCTTGCCGGAGTTGAGACACATTCACCGAGGTTTGCGTACACTCCGGGATTTGCCGCAATGAAATCCTTACAGAGTTCGACGATGGGTCGGTTCGACTCAGCACTCGCGGCGGTCGGAACGGCGACAGGTGCGGCGAAAATTAGTGTACATGCGCTCAGCGACATAAACAGCTTTTTCATAGTCCCCTCCATCGGGAATGCCGCCCGACTGGTGCCCCTAGCTCGAGTCGCGGACAGCAACAGGAAAGTTAACATTAACTTAACTATGAGTCTAATTACTCAAGTTTAACTTGAATCGCAATAACTTCGGTGGCGATCTTATCAAACTGTTCGGCGCGGACTCGTTTCGCGCATAGTCCACAACACCGGCAACACGCCCAGGGCGACCACCGCGATCATCGCGCCGGGGACGAGCGGCCAACCGGTTTGGCCGATGAGATATTGCGCGAGCCACGGGGTGAGCCCGCCGAAAATCGCGGTGGCGCCGGTCGCGCCGAGCGCGAGCCCGGTGATCCGCCCCTCGCCGGGGAATTGCTCGGCGGTGGCGACCGCGCCGACCGCGCTGAACCCGCCGGCGACTGCGGCGAGCAGGACCGCGCCGGCGAGCGCCTGCGCCTTCGCGCCGCTGGCCATCAGCGCGAACATCGAAATCGGCAGCGCCGCGCTGGCGAGCGCGAGGATGATCAGCACCGGCTTGCGCCCGACGCGGTCGCACCACAGGCCGGTCAGCGGGGTGACCGCGATCACCACCACCGCGGCGATGGTCGACAGCCACAAGGCATCGCGCTCGGTCAGCGCCCCGGCCGAGGTGAGGAAAGCAGGGACGTAGGTAATCCCGACATAATAAGTGATCGAGCCGAGCGCGGAGATGGCGAAGGCGCG
>JBDSTQ010000087.1:0-2964 GCA_039928195.1 Sphingomicrobium sp. | reverse complement strand
GCTTGGCCGGTCCGGGCTTGGCCGGTCGATACGATCTTGGCACCGCCCGCTCAAGCCGCGCGCCGTCGACCGTCGCATCGACCATGCCGTCGGCGAAGCGCAGCGACAGCGCCGCCGCCTCGCGCGCTTCGCCCGCGTGAAGGATGGTCTTGCCCGCGCGGTCGGTGACGCGGACGAAGCCGCGCTGCAGCGGTCGCTCGGGATGCGCCAGCCCGGCCAGTCGCCACAGCGACGCCAGTTTCTCCGCCGAGTGAGCGATGCGTTGTTCGACGATCTGCTGGCGCAATCGCGGCGCGACATGGGCGAGATCGGCGCGGGCGTGCGCCGCGCGGGCCGCGAGTGCCCGCGGCAGCCGCGCCGCGACTTCGCCGAGCCGCAACGCGACTGGCTCGAACAAGGCGGACGCAACGGGCCAGCGATTCGCGGTCGTTGCATATTTGTCGCTCGCTCGCGCGGCCTGCATGGTCAGACTAGAGCGCATCCGTTTGCCGCGGTCGGCGATCGTCGCTGTCAATTCGGCCAGCACCGGCACCGCCATCTCCGCCGCGGCGGTCGGGGTCGGGGCGCGGCGATCGGCGGCGAAGTCGATCAACGTCGTGTCGGTCTCGTGCCCGACCGCGCTGATCAGCGGGATCGGCGATTCGGCCGCGGCGCGGACCACGATCTCTTCGTTGAACGCCCACAGATCCTCGATCGACCCGCCGCCTCGCGCGACGATGATCAGGTCGGGTGGATTGGTCATTTGCCCGAACCCGCGAATCGCCGCCGCCACCAGCCCCGCCGCGGCTTCGCCCTGGACCGGCACTGGCCAGACCAGGACGTGCGTCGGGCAGCGGTCGGCCAGCCGATGCAAGATGTCGCGAATCACCGCCCCGGTGGGCGAGGTGACGATCCCGATGGTCAGCGGCAGGAACGGCAGCCGACGCTTTTTCGCCTCATCGAACAGCCCCTCCGCAGCAAGGCTTCGCCTTCTCTTGTCGAGCAGCGCCATCAGCGCGCCCTCCCCGGCCAGCTCGAGCTTGTCGACCACCAGCTGATATTTGGAGCGCCCGGGATATGTCGTCAGTTTGCCCGAAGCGATCACCTCGGCGCCGTCCTCGGGCGCGAATTGCAACCGCGCCGCCTGCCCGCGCCACAGCACCGCGTCGATGCACGCGTCCTCGTCCTTGAGGGTGAAATAGCAATGCCCCGAGCCGTGGCGTTTCCACCCCGAAATCTCGCCGCGGACGCGGACATGACCGAACGCATCCTCGACCGTCCGCTTGAGCGCGCCCGACAATTCGCTGACCGAGAACGGCGGCGAATTGTCGCCAGCCTCCTGCTTGGCTAACAGGCCCGAGGCCTCATTGTCTTGGCCGGGATCGGAAACGCTCATGAATATCCTGCTGCTCGGGTCGGGGGGCCGCGAAGATGCGCTGGCGTGGCGGCTTGTGCAATCGCCAAGCTGCACGACGCTGATCGCCGCCCCCGGGAATCCGGGCATCGCGCGCTGGGCCGATTGCCGAACGATCGACTCGTGCGATGTCAATGCGATGGTCGAACTGGCCAAGACCGAAGCCATCGACCTGGTCGTGGTCGGCCCCGAAGCGCCACTGGTCGCCGGGGTCGCCGATGCCCTACGCGCGGCGGGCGTCGCGACCTTCGGCCCGTCCGCCGCGGCGGCGATGCTCGAAGGGTCGAAGGGCTTCACCAAAGACCTGTGCGCCAAACATGACATCCCGACCGCCGCCTACGTCCGCGTTGAGACCGCGGCCGCTGCCCTCGCCGCCCTCGACCAATTCTCGATTCCCGTGGTGATCAAGGCCGACGGCCTGGCCGCGGGCAAGGGCGTGACGGTCGCGATGACCCGCGCCGAAGCCGAAGCCGCGATCCACGCCGCCGGTGACGGGCCGATGGTGCTCGAGGAGTTTCTCGAGGGCGAGGAAGCCAGCCTGTTCGCGTTGGTCGACGGCGCGCGCTGCGTCGCGCTCGCCTCGGCGCAGGATCACAAGCGCGTCGGTGAGGGCGATACCGGCCCCAACACCGGCGGCATGGGCGCTTACTCTCCCGCCCCCGTTTTGACCGCCGAGCTCGAAGCGCAGGCGATGCGCGAGATCGTCGAGCCGACCGCCCGCGCGATGGCCGAGGCCGGCACGCCATTCTCCGGCATCCTGTTCGCCGGGCTGATGCTGACCGCCGATGGTCCCAAGCTGATCGAATATAATGTCCGCTTCGGCGATCCCGAATGCGAAGCGATCATGCCGCGCATCACCGGGGATTTTGCGGCGCTGCTTTACGCCGTCGCCACGGGGGCGGACTTCGCTGCCCCGCCGCTCCTTGCTCAATCGAGCATTTCAGTGATCCTCGCCGCGACCGGCTACCCCGGAACGCCGCAAAAGGGCGGCGCAATATCCGGGCTCGATGCTGCCGAAGCCGAGGACGGAGTAACCGTCTTTCATGCCGGAACCGCGCGGGACGGGGACCGGCTGCTGTCGTCCGGCGGTCGGGTCCTTGCGGTGACCGCGCTCGGCGCGACCTTGAGCGAGGCCCGCAACCGCGCCTATCAAGCCATCGACGCGATCGATTTCCATGACGGCTTCCACCGTCGCGACATCGGCTGGCGCGAATTGGAAAGGCAGTCATGAAGCGCAGCGCCGCATTCGCAATCGGTATCGCCGCCACGCTTGCCGCAACGGCGTTGTGGCATGGGCCGGGCGGTGCCGGGAAGCAGATGGCGAAGAGCATCGACCATGAGGTCCGCGCGATGCTCGATCATTATGAAATGCAGGCGGTCGGCGCGCGGATCCAGCACAAACCACTCACCCGGCGAGTCATGCTCGACGGGCCCGCCGACGACTTCCAGCGCGGCGAAATCAAGCGCATGAGCCAGAGCCTGCCCGGCGTTGCCACTGCCCACTGGATCGGCAGCGGCAACCAGACCCGGCAATTGCCGTTACTCGGCGAAGCGATGCTGATGGCGCTGGC
>JBDSTQ010000086.1:0-8792 GCA_039928195.1 Sphingomicrobium sp. | reverse complement strand
CTGAGCTTGTCGAAGCGCGGTCGGTCGGGCACCGCAAATTCACCCTTCGACAGGCTCAGGGTGAGCGCTGGGGGAGCAGGCGAGGCCTTTGACCCACCTCTACGCCGTCGCCATCGGCTCGAACCGTCCGCACGGCCGCTTTGGCCGCCCCGCGCAGGTAGTCGCGGCGGCAGTCGCCCGGCTCGAGCGCGATTTCTCGCTCTTCGCCGCCTCGCCGATCATCCTCAACGCCGCCCATGGCCCCGCCGGCCGCGATTTCGCCAATGGCGTCACGCTGATCGAAAGCCCCCTCGAACCGCCCGAGCTTCTCCACCAACTCAAAGGCATCGAGCGCGATTTCGGGCGGCGCGCGGGCAAGCGCTGGGGGGCGCGCGTGCTCGATCTCGATATTGCACTGTGGAGTGGCGGTCAGTTCCGCGCGCCCGGCCTGATCATTCCCCACCCCGGCCTCGAGCGCCGCGCTTTCGTGCTCGATCCGCTCGCCGCGATCGCGCCCTCGTGGCCGGTGCGCGGCGCGCTTACTGCCCGTCACCTCGCGCAGCGCCTTGCCCGCGCCCGGCCCAGGCGGTAACGGCAGCCGTCCCGTGGGGCCCTTAGCTCAGTCGGTAGAGCAACTGACTTTTAATCAGTAGGTCGCTGGTTCGAACCCAGCAGGGCTCACCATTTTCGAAGCCTGCGACGAACCGCCGCTGTTCAGCGGCGCTTCCGTCCAGGCGTTTGCCGAAACAAGTCGGGTCGCGCCCGGGCCGCGAACAGCAGCAGCGTCGGCAGCAACATCGTCAGCAACAGATCCTTGGCCCCCTCGCCATATTGCATCCCGGGGTCCGGCCATTTGTCGATCCACAGGTCGGCGGTCTCGTTCCAGCCGATCAGCGCGAGCAGCCACAGCCACGGCCGCCACGCGGTCACCGGGCGGCGAACGATCAGCGCAAATCCCAGCCACGCGACCACGCCGACGATCACATGCAGCGTGTCGTGATCGACCGCGACGCCACGCTCGATGAACAGCTTGCCCTGATGCCACGATCCCATCGCGGCGGAAATCGCATCCCAGATGCGACTCACCGGAAGACGAGATGCCGTGTCGGGCGCAAATCTTGCCGATTGGCTTGCGGAGTACGCCGCTCGGCGAGCAGCGCCGCGCCCATCGCGAAGCACGCCGCGATCGCTGCGGTGCGCAACGGATAGTCGACCAGGCTGTGGACCAGAATGATCGCGGTCGCGACGCTCGCTGCCCGCGCGTACGGTTGGCTACCGAAGGCGCGCCAGGCGCGCCACGTGGCGACCGCCCACCAGACAAAAAAAGCGGCGATCAGCGCAATCCCACCTATTCCGAGATCCGCCGCGACCTCGATATAATCATTGTGCGCGTGGCTGACGTAAGTCCCGGCTACGCTCGCGGGGTCTTCGTACAGATGATAGGCGTCGGGAAAAGTCCCGAGCCCCGCCCCGAGCGGCATGAAGTCGCGCACCGCCTGCGCCCCTACGGCGACCATCTCCGCGCGCGATTGGACCGACGTCGCTGCTTCGGCGCTGAGGCGATTGCTCCCGACCGCAGTCGTCGCAATCCCGGCCACAGCGGCAAGCAGCAGCAAGCCCGCAGCGCCCGCCGCCCACACGCGCAGCGGACTGCGCGGCGGGAGCAGGATCAATCCGGCACCGGCCAGCGCCGGCAGCAGCAGCAAATAGCCGGCGAGCGAGCCGTTGAGGATGATCCCGACGATCACCACGATCGCCGCCGCCGCAACGCTCGCGACGACTGTTGTGTAAAGTTGCTGGTCCGATCCGCGCGCGGCGGCGGCGAGCGCGGCGAGGAACGGCAAGGTGATGACCAGCTGATCCGCCATATGATTGGCATTGGCGAAGAAGCCGATTGCCGAGCCGAAGCTCGAATCGGCGAACAGGTACCACGACGAAGTGGCATCGGCCGGACTGGCGACTTGCAACGCACCAAGCACAATCCCCGCCCCTGTCCCGGCGACCACAGCCGCGCACATCCAGCTGGCGCGATAAGCCTCGAGCCGGACCATCGCGCAGAACAGGGCGATTGGCGGGATCCAGCTGAACAGTGTCGCCAGGCTGCGATACGGCGCGAGCGAGGCCGGCAACAGCGCCGGGGCCAATCCCAGGGTTGCATAATCGGCGGCCAGTAGCGTGCGTCCGCCAAGTCTTTCCCACAGCGAGAATGGCACCGGGACAAGTTGCAGCGCGACCAAAGCGATCGCCGCCAGCCCGAGCCATATCAGCTGGCGCGCTGAATTTCCCAACGGCTCGCCGGGACGCGCCAGCGCGCTCCACGCGATCAGTCCGACCCCCACCAATTGCAGGATCATGTTGGCGAGAATGCCTTGCGCGCTGCCGCCTAGCAGCAGGCATAGCAACAAATAGAGCGGTCCGACCGCCTGCCGGGCGCGACTAACTGCCATTGCCTGCCCGCGTCAGCTTGAGGTCGGAAATGGTCACTTCCGACTGCCGCACAATGTCGCTCGAAACTCCTGCCAGCTCGAGCCACTGGGCGGGACAGGAAGCCGGCACAACGAACATCCACGGCGCCCGCGCCGCGGTGGCGACGTCGATCCGAGCGACGGCATCGGATGCTCTGACGCAGGTTAGCGTCCACATCAGGCTGGCAAGCTGCGCGGGGTCCCCCGCGGCACGCTGCGACAGGCGATAGGCGCCCGGTTTGAGCATCAGCAACTGGCGCGCCAGTGGGCCATTCTGCTGGCCGTAAAAGATCGCGTGGAGGCGGCCATTGCTCTGCCGCTCGGCGAGCCCGACCGATGACGAGGTCAAAGCCCAATTGAACGGCGGTGGCGCGCTTGGTTGGGCGAATGCGGCGTCGTATAGTTCGTCGCCCGGCGCCGCTCGCACCTTGGCAACTTCGGCCCAGATCGAGCGCGCCTTGGCATAGTCACCGGCGGCAATCAGGCTTTGCAAGAGCGGTGGCAACCACAGGCTGGCGGCACCGCGCATCGCCGGATCGGACAATGATACGACCGCATCGGCATTGGCTGCGTTGCTCGCCATAGCCGTCAATGCAGAGGTCGCGAGCTGCGGATTGCGCCGGAACAGCGCGCGCACAGCTGGCCAGTTACGGCGGTCGCGCGCGAAGGTGGCGATGAACGGTGCGGCCTGGCTGACCCCGCCCGGCGCGAGCGTCGCCAGCGCGGCGACTTCATCCAGGCCGTGCCCCACATTGCCGTTACGCAAATCCTGCTCGGCGAGGAAATAATGCGCGGGAAGCGAGCGCGGATCGCGCCGTTCGGCGGCGAGGAACGCCGCGCGGGCGAGCGCGCTTTGCCCGTCGAGCTGGGCCTGCACGCCGCGCACCAGATAGGGTTCAGGCGCCAGCGGCGCCTTGAGCGCGGCGATTGTAACGTCGGCGATAACACCGTCAGGAATTGGCAGCCGCTTGCCCGTCGCCAACGCGATCGCGACCATCCCAAGCTGGGTTTCGACCGCGGGATGGCCGGGCCACAGCTTGGCCGCGCTTTGCGGCGCGCCTTCGGCCAGCCCAGCGACTGCGGCGGAGCGCACCACCTGTACCCCAAGCAACACAGCACACAGCAGGATCACCAGCCGCTGCACGGCTCCCGTGCCGGCTGCCCGAACCGTGCTCAACCCTCGCCGCGCGGAATCAGGAGAATTTCCGTCCGCTTCTTGTCGATCCTGGTCTGACCGTAATTCAAGCCGTAGCCATAGCCGCCGTAATTACCGCCGCTATCGTCAGCCTTGGTCAACACCACGCCGAGCACATGGGCGCCCGATGCCTCGACCAGATTGATCGCCTCGATCGCCGCGCGGGTGCGGGTTTTCCCGCTTTCGACGACGAACAAAATGTTGTGCGCGGCCGCGGTCAGCAACGGCGCGTCGGCAAGGCCAAGCGTCGGCGGCCCATCGATCAGCACGATGTCGAAGCGCTCGCTGGCTTCGGCGATGATTTTGCGCATCCGCGGGGTCGACAGCAGATCGGCGGCGTTGGGCGGGATCGGTCCGCTTGGCAGCAGCCACAGATTGGCATGCTGCGTTTCAAGCACATGCGACTGGAGCTGTTCCTGCGTGGTCAGCAACTTGCTTAGTCCGACCTTGTCGGTCGCCGCCTTGAACGCCGGCTTGCGCAGATCGGAATCGATCAGCAGCACGCGATTGTCGCGCCGGGCGAAATTCTGCGCGAGCGCCAGCGCGCTCGACGATTTGCCTTCGCCCGAGCGAGTGCTGGTCAACACCAGCACTTTGGGCGTTCCAGCCTCGGTGCTGAAACGCAGCGCGGCGACGGTCGCCGAATAGGCTTCCGACACAATCGAGTTAGGATTTTTCAAATCCTCGACAAAGCCGTCCTTCCCGCCCGTTTTGGGCACTGCACCGAGGCATGGCAAAGCGAGCTTCTTGCGAACATCCTCGCGCGTCTTGATCGTATCATTGGCGAATTCGAGTCCGATCGCGGCGCCAACCCCGGCGAGCAGGCCAAGGCCGAGTCCGGCGAGCAAGTTGGTGAGCAGATTGGGTTTGTACGGACCGCCCGGCGCGGTCGCTCGATCGACGATCGAGACCGGCGACACACCGACGCCGCCGGCCACGCCGATCTCCTTATAGCGCTGAAGCAGGGCGTCGTAGAGGCTGCGGTTGGTATCCACCTCGCGCTGCAAGATATTATACTGAATGCTGCGACCACGCAGGTTGAGCACGTCGCCCTTGAGCTGCCCGACACGCGCGTGGAGCGCGCGCTCGGCCGACAAGGCACCGCGATAATCGGCCAGCAATGTGTTGTTGCGGCCCGACGACATTTGCGAAGATTCCCGCGCCACTTGCTTGTCGAGTTCATTGATCTGCGATCGCAGACTGAGCATCTCGGGATGCTCGGGCTTCATGAACGTCCGCTTTTCCTGATATTGCGCCTCGAGCGTCGCCCGCTGCTGACGCAATGCGGACGTACTCATCGTGACATCGCTGGTCGGACCGGTCGTACTGCCCTGGCGATAAGCGCCTTCGGCCGACACCCGCCGGGCGGTCGCTTCGGCCAAGGCGCGGTTGAGCGAAATCAGCGATTCTCCCTGAAGCGAATTAGTGTCGCCGCCCCCGCCCCCGTCGGTGCCCTTGGAAGCGGTGTTGATGATACCTTGAGCCTGCGCATAGCCGACCAACGAGCGTTCGGACCGCTCGAGGTCGCTGCGGGTCTTGGCGATCTGCCGTTCGAGGAAATTGCGCGCGTAAGCCGACGCCTCGTAGCGCCGCTGGAGCGAGCTGTTGATGAACCCGTCGGCGATGCCGTTGGCGACCATTGCGGCCATTTGCGGCGAGGTCGAAACATAAGTAAATTTGATCAGCTGATTGTCTTCGGTCGGAACGACATTGAGACCGCCAAGGACTGCACCGGTAGCCGCCTTGAGCCGCTGCGATGCATCGCCTTCCTGGGCGACGATCTCGGGATTGTTGGCCAGGTTGAGCTCTTGCGCGGTGCGCTCGGCAACGCTCCGACTTCCCAGCAGGCCAATCTGGGTTTGGACATAATCGTAGGAATTACGGTCGAGCTCACGCTCGCGGGATTGCTCGGCGCTGACCGAGACGGTCGGCGGATTCACTTCAAGCGTCACGCCGGCGCGGTACAGCGGGGTGGTCAGCAAGGTCAGCAGCATCGCCGCGGCCAGCCCGGCGGCGACCGCGCCGAGCACCAGCCAGCGCCATTCGAACACGATCCGGATAAGATTAGCCAGATCGAGGCTGTTGGTTGCCGCATAGGAGCGGTGCCCGGGACCGGTCGCGCCATTGACGCCGGGTGCGGGCGCACCAAGCGCCCACGCGCCCTGATCGGGGATTGTCAGATTATTGTTCACCGCGCAGGCGCCGACGCCATGCTAGAGCGGCCCGAATATCGACAGCAGCGGGATGGTCTGAAGCAATTGCTTCTGCAGCTGCTTGATCGAGGAGCCGTCGACGACGACGATATCGCCCGGATAGACCGCTGGATCCGGGGCCTCGCCGCGGCGGATGGTGACGAGGTCGAACGCCGCCGCCTGGCGCTTGCCGCCGATTGTGCGGAAGACCGCGACGCGGTGGGCATTGGCATCTTCGGACACACCCTTGCCGAGCGAGATCGCCTGCATCAGGCTGAGGCTCCGCAGCACCGGGTAGGACCCCGGCTCGCGCACTGCGCCGTCGATCGTCACCAACCGGCCGACCGACTGTTTGAGCGCGACGCTGACATCGGGATGCTCGAGATATTTTTCGCCCAGCTTGGTGGTCAGCAAAGCATCGAGATCGGCGGTGGTCATGTTCGCCGCATCGACCTCGCCAATCAGCGGCAACGAGATATGGCCGGCTAGATCGACGTCATAATCGCCGGTCATGTCCTCCATCTTGAACACTTTGATCGCCAATTTATCCATCGGCGCGATCTTGTAGCCGGCTTCGAGCGCGACCACCGAAGGCGCGTCGGGCGCGGCGAATTCGCGGTCATACGGGATCGGGCCGCCGCGCGTTCCCGCGCATGCCGCCACAGCGACCGCGCAAGCACAGCTCAGGATCAGCTTGAATAATCGATTGGCGGAATCGGGTAACACAGTCACTCCTCGCGAAAAAACGCGCGATTCCCCCCACTTGTCGAAGTTTCGCATGGGGCGGACTAATCCGCAACCCGAACAGATGCAATCGGACCGCGCCCGTCCCCGCCCGTGCCTGAGGTGTCGAGAAACCAGCGCCGCTCGCCCTCGATCGCCAGCGCGGTCAGCACGCCGCTGCGGTAAGCACCCGTGTCGATGCCGATGCGGTTGACCTGCTCGTCGACGTCCTTGGTGATGGTGTGGCCGTGAACAACAACGAAGCCGTGGTCGCTGTCGTCGCTGAGGAACGGGTCGCGGATCCAGCGCAGATCGGCCTGGCTCTGCAGATCGAGTTCGACCCCGGGGCGGATTCCGGCGTGGACCAACAGATAGTCGCCGAAGCGGCAGGTATCGGCGAAGCTGCGGAGAAACTCGACATGCTCGCGCGGCACCGCATGGCGGACAATCGCCAGGATTTCGGGGTGGCGGCGTCCTGCGAGCGTCTCCGGTTCGACCCCGTAACTGGCGAGGCACTCAGCGCCGCCAAACTTGAGCCAGCTCGGGATCGGCGCCGAATCCCCGCCGAGAATGCGGAGCAGGACTTCCTCGTGATTGCCGAGAAGGAACACCGGTTTCACACCGGCGCTGCGATACGTCCGCAGCCGTTCGATAACTTGCGACGAACTCGGTCCGCGGTCGATCAGGTCGCCGACGAAAACCAGCAAGGTCTTGCGCGCCGGATGTTCGGCGAGGTCACGGTCAATCGCGGCGAGCAAGCGGTCGAGCAGGTCAAGGCGGCCGTGAATATCGCCGACGACATATGCGCGAAGGCCGCGCGCCCCGCTCGGGGGCGTCGATCGACGGGATGACAGACCGGACATAACGTTCAACTTGATCGATGGCTCAAAAACGGCCCCTTGCTCCGCGGAACGCGCGGACAATCACTTGATGAATGGAACAGCACGCGATCGGTTCCATTATTTTCAGGCACTTAACAGTTGAAACCGCGGAATCGCGACCTCGAACGCGGTCCCGTCCTCGTCGACCATGCGATAGTGTCCGCTCATCGCCCCCGACGGCGTGTCGAGCGGGCAGCCCGACACATAATCGAAGCTCGCGCCCGGCGCGATCAGCGGCATTTCGCCGACCACGCCTTCGCCGACCACTTCGTGCACCGCTCCGCGCCCGTCGACGATGGTCCAGCTGCGCGACAGCAATTGTACCGCCAGCTCACCGCCATTTTCGATCCGCACATGATACGACCAGAACCAGCGCGCATTGCCCGGATCGGATTGCTCGGCGAGGAAGCTCACCGCGACGCGCACGGCGATGCCGCGGGTCAAAGCGACGTTGGGAAACAGCATGGCAAGCGTGTCGGCAGTCACGCGGCTGCACCTAGGCGAGCACAGCGTGGCAGACAACTAGGCGCCGCTCGCGCGGGCGAGGCGCTCGACCAGGCGGGCGCGGGCGTCGCCGACCGGGCGCGCGCGGTCGCTGATCACATCGCGCGCGATGAAATGGCCGGTGAGCGCAAGCCCGTCGGCGATGTCGCGCCACGACGCCTCGCCGCCGAAGCGCACGAAGCGAGGCAGTGCGAGCAGCCGCCCGGTATAGGGTTCAGCCTCGGCAGCGCTGACCGCGCGCCCAGAACGCGGGCTGACCGCGACCAATTGCTCGCGCTCGCCACTGACCGCGCATTGGTCAAGGTCGAGACCGAAACCCAATTCGGCGAGCAGCAGCAATTCGAACCGCACCAGCGCCGCGCCCCAGGCGCTCGCCGATGGCGCCGCCTCGATCGCGTCGAGCAAGCCGCCGAGCGCCGAATAGAGCGGCGGAAAAGGCTGGCCCTCGGGCAATGCGGTGGCGGTCAGCACGCTCGCCCATTCGATCGCCGCCGCGGGCAAAGGTTCGGACAGCAGTGGCCCACGGCTGTGGACCAGCTCGACTTCGGCTTGCGGCAACTGCGTCTCGGTCCGCGCCGCCAAGCGCGCCTCGACCAGATTGCCGGCCATCAGCACTGGCCGCATTCGCTTTCCCCGCGCGCCGCGGACATAGGCCGCCTGAAGCCCATGCTCGGGGGTCAGCAGCCGCACCACTGCGCCATGCTCGCCGTGCACGCGCAGTGAGAGGACGATCGCGGGGGTGGAAAAGCGCAATCCTCAGCCCTGCGGGTGGAAATAATCGTACAGCTGGCGCGCGGTCGCCTTGCTAATCCCGGGCGCTTTCTCAAGGTCGTCGAGCGCCGCGCCCTTGACC
>JBDSTQ010000085.1:0-4550 GCA_039928195.1 Sphingomicrobium sp. | reverse complement strand
CGCGCTTGCCGGTCCGGATAACCGCTTCGCTCGGCACCAGCATTCCTCCGGCGACCGAGCCTCCCAGATGCACCGTCGCGAACATGCCCGGGCGCAACCGGCCGCCGCGATTTGGTAGCTCGACGCGAATCGTCAGCGTGCGGCTTTCGGCCTGCGCGGTGGGGAGGATGGCGATGATGCGCCCGACGACGCTCTCGCCAGGGAATGCGGTGAGTTCGACCCGCACCGGTTTCCCGACCCGAATCCCGGCGGATTGCGCCTCGGGCACGGCGGCGTTGACCCACACCGTGCCAATTCCCGACACCTGCGCCAGGGTTTGCCCCGCCGACATTGTCATCCCGCGCCGGACGTCGAGCGTCTGGATAACCCCGCCGATCGGGCTGCGGATTGTTGTCGTTCCATCGCCACCGACGCCGAATGCGCCAACCAGACGCAGACGTTGACGCGACGCGGCGATTAGCGCTGAGTCACCCGTTCTTTGCACCGCTCGATATTCGGCCTGCGCGCCGCCCCATTCGGGTATCAACAGATCAGCGATCGGAGCTCCGGCCCCGATGACATCGCCTGGCGCTCGGTTGTAGACGCGCTGGACGAACCCGCTCGCGCGCGCCTGGATCACGGCCACGTTGCGCTCGTTGAAGTTGACGGTTCCGCTGACCACCAAATCGGACTCGATCGCGCCGCTTTCCACGGTAGCCAGGCGGATTCCTAAACTCTGTCGGGCAGCCGGATCGACGGTAACTCCGGGAGGCCCACTTGCTCCATTTTCATCGGCATATTTGGGTTTAAACGCCTTCATTCCCATCGACGAGAGGGAGTTGGCGTCCGCGTAATGCTCCTGCGGCACCATGGGATCATACCAGTAGAGAATTTTGCGCCCGTCAGACGCAGAGCCCGCGACCTCCGGCGTCGTAGGCTCTGCAAATTTGGCCAAGCCGTAGCCGATGCCGCCGCTGGCAAGGACGAGGAGCGCGACCGCTCGACCGACGGGCGTGCGAGGAATGAGATCGCGCGGTGTCATCTTGTCGCGCTCCGGTAGGTGAAGGTGAGCCGTGCCCCGTCGGTCTCAACAAGCGCCTCGCGGTCAAGGGTCGTCAGCACGGTCTCGATCAGCGCGACATGGGCATCGACCACATCCACCAGGCTCGCTCGCCCCGCGCCGTAACTGGCGGTCTCGAGGTCGACCCGTTCGCGAGCCAGTGGTTCGAGCGTCTTCCGGGACCGCAGCCATTGTTCGTGGTGCATGGCGTAATCGGCGAGCCCGACGTCAAGGTTCGCTACAAGCTCGCGGCGGGCGGCCTCGCGCTCTGCGCCCGCTTTCCCTGCCTCTGCGTGTCGAGCGGCGATCAGTGCGCGCTGGCGGCCCCGCGTGAAGAATGGCAGTCCGATTGTGACCCCTGCGGAGACGTAATCACCAAAGCGAGGATCGCGGTGCTGATAGGAAACTTCCACCTCGAAATCCGGCCTTCGATCGGCCTCGGCTAGACGGACTTCGGCGCTTACCTGCTCTATCTGCGCTTCGATCGGTGCAAGCAGCGGATTACCGTCGATCGATGCGAGAAGATAATTGCGATCAACGTAAAATTCAGGGACTGGACCAGCGATGCCTGGAGCCGGGTCGCCCGTCCACCGGGTCAGTTCCGCACTAGCGCGAGCGACCGCCGCAACTAGATCGTCGCGTCGGTCATCGAGTTCGGCCAGCGACCGGCGTCCGGCCAGTGTTTGCGCCGGTCGCGCCGTGCCCGCGGCGACCGCGCTCGGGGTCGTTCGCACCAACCGGTCGAGCTTCCCCTCGATCGCCTCGACCGCGGAGAGCCGTTTTTGCGCGTAGGCGAGCGTTATCCAGGCAACCGCGGTCGCGACCTCGACGCTTCTGGAATCAAGCGCAACCTCAGCTTGTGCGGCAACAATATCGGCGTCGGCCCGCGCGCGTTGGGCGCGACGTTTGGCAGGGTTCGGAATGTCCTGCGACAGCCCGACTTTAACCCAGGTGAAATTGTCTTGCGAAGGCTTAAACGCGAGTGGCCCCGAAATCGGGAAGCTGTCTACGCCAAGGAACAATTTGGGATCGGGTAGCGCCCCCGCCGCAAGGCGCGCGGCCTGCCTCTCGTCCACTCCCAGCGCCCTCGCCCGAAGCAAAGGCGCGCTCGCCTGCGCCCGCGCGATTGCACCTTCGAAGGTTAGTGGGTCAGCTCGCGCGGATGACGCGAACACCGCGCTCGCCAGCAGTGCCACGCCAAGCACGGCAGCGGCGGTGCTTTGGTTGGCCGCGCGCGAGCCGACCGCTTCGGCTGAAATGTGAGTCATATTGAGATTCCTCGATCTGAGCAGCACCGTCGATGTCGCGTCCGGTTGCGGTCGCGAGCTGACGGACTCGGGGCGTCAGATCAGGAAACTGGGCGGGTCCAGTTCCGGGCCGTAGGAGCGGCCATGAAGGCGGGCGACTGGCGATGGCACAATCTTATCACGCGTGGCCGCGACCAAACGTCTGCCAATTCCGTCCGACTCAATGAGCGACAGAGGCATGCAGCCCATGGCAAGCATGCATTGGAAGGTCATGTTCGTGCACGGGTGCTTTTTCGATGAAGGCACGCCCGTCATTTCCACGCAGTCCGCGCCCGGCATCGGCATATTCAACTCGCCTTGGCCCACCGCTGGCGGGGGCATCGCGATTGCAGTGGATTGGCCAATTAGACCCAGCAGGGCCATCATCAACAACCCAACGTGAAATGCGCGCTTCATTATTTTAGGAGCCTAGGGTGAGAGCCATTGGGGGTCAATTCGGACCCTCGGACACAAAAGTTACAACCTTGGAGCCGGAACAGCCATCGCATCTTGCGTCCGGCCTAAACGACCCTTCGCAAAAAAATAAACTAATGACCGTTTGTTCGGGTTGGAACGGGACGATCAGCAGCATCCGGCGGACGATGACGCGGCGATCTTGCCCGCTCCGAATGGGCTGGTAATGCCGCATCCTTGAAACACGCCGAAATGCCGGCTGAAATTGCCGAAGAAGTCGAAGTGTGCGGCAAAGCGCGTCTCGGCGAGCATTTTCCAGCTGTTGCCGCAGACCGGAAATAGGCGTCCGGTCTCGATCGCGTGATGGGCGTCGAGGTGGAACACACGCTCAGAGCCCGCCACCGTGCCGCGATAGCGGACCGCCTGGCCGTAGTCCTCGCATTGTGCCTCCAGCCCGTCGAGTTTGAACAGGCGATAGGTCGCCGAGTGAAAGGAGATACCATTTAGTTGGGCGGAGATGTCGGCGTCGTTGATGGCCAGCGGACGGTCGGCGACCAGGCGCGGATCGGCGAATCCGGCGGCTTTTGCCATCGGCACGAAGTCGCCCCAGTAGAGCGCGCCGGCCAGGCATTCGCCGTGCAGCACTGGATCGGCGAGCAACGCCTCGGGCACACGCCGGTCGGCGTAGACGTCGGAGAAATAGAGCTCGCCGCCGGGCTTGAGCAGCCGGTGCGCAGCGCGCAGCACCGCGGCCTTGTCGGCGACCAGGTTGATGACGCAGTTCGACACGATCACGTCGTAGCTGCTCTCGGGCAGGCACAGCGCGTCGAGGCGTTCGATATCGCCTTCGACGAAGCGGACGTTCAACTGGGCGTAGCCGAAGCGGTCGCGGTGCCAGTCGAGGTGACGATTGGCGATGGCGAGCTGCGCGGGTGTCGCATCGACTCCTGTCACCCGGCCAAGTTCGCCGACCAATTGGGCGAGCAGATAGGAATCCTGTCCCGACCCCGATCCGAGGTCGAGAATAGCCGCGCCGTCGATCGCCTGCGGGATGACCAGGCCGCAACCGTAATAATGCGCCCTGACTTCGGGATGGACGTTGGCCAGCGCCGCCTCAATCCGGGAACCACCCACGGCGACGGTGCAGCAGGCGTCGGTTCGCAGGTCGTCCGACCCGCCGAGGATTTCGCCATAGTAACGCTGGCTGTTTTCAAGATTCATTCGGGGTGGCCTTTTTCCTGCGCCGGCATCGGCCCGACGATGACGTTTCGCCGGAAGGACGGTGAAAGTTACGGCGTGGCAGTGGCGGGCGCGCTATGCGGCATCGATGACAGGGCTCGACCCACCGACTGGAGTTCTTGCTGCTGAGCCGCTAATCCGGCTGGGCATGTTCGCCGCCGTGCTTGCATTGCTCGTGGTGTGGGAATTGCTCGCGCCGCGCCGCCGCCCGACGGTCGGCCGGTGGCGGCGTTGGCCGGGCAATGTTGGGGTCGTCGTGATTGACACGCTGGTGCTGCGGCTTGTGTTTCCGACCGCCGCCGTCGGAGTCGCGCTCGCCGCCGACGCCAATGGCTGGGGCCTGTTCAATCTCGTCGCTGTGCCGGATGGGCTGGCGGTCGTCATCGCCGTCATCCTGCTCGACCTGATCATCTTCGGTCAGCATGTACTGTTCCACGCAAATCCTTGGCTGTGGCGGCTGCACCGCATGCACCATGCCGACCTCGACATTGACGTGACCACCGGGATCCGTTTCCATCCGATCGAGATCCTACTGTCGATGGTGATCAAGCTGGGCGCGGTGATCATGCTCG
>JBDSTQ010000084.1:0-5754 GCA_039928195.1 Sphingomicrobium sp. | reverse complement strand
CGGAATCAACCTGCTGCGCGAGGGGCTCGATATTCCCGAATGTGGGCTGGTCGCGATCCTCGATGCCGACAAGGAAGGCTTTCTGCGCTCCGAGACGTCGCTGATCCAGACCATCGGCCGCGCCGCGCGCAACATCGACGGACGCGTGATCCTCTACGCCGACCGAGTCACCGGGAGCATGGAGCGCGCGCTCAACGAGACCGACCGGCGACGCGAGAAGCAGGTCGCCTACAATCTCGAGCACGGCATCACGCCCGCGAGCATCAAGAGCCAGATCAACGATATCATGAGCGACGTCACGCTGCGCGACGGCGTGCTGGTCGAGACCGGCGACGACGAGCGGCCGCACCTCGTCGGGCATAATCTCAAAGCCTATCTGAGCGATCTTGAGGCGCGCATGCGCAAGGCCGCGGGCGACCTCGAATTCGAGGAAGCGGCGCGGTTGCGCGATGAAATCCGCCGGCTCGAGGAAGACGACCTCGGCAT
Source organism: Sphingomicrobium sp. (assembly GCA_039928195.1). Classification (GTDB taxonomy): domain Bacteria; phylum Pseudomonadota; class Alphaproteobacteria; order Sphingomonadales; family Sphingomonadaceae; genus Sphingomicrobium. The sequence goes on along the minus strand of JBDSTQ010000084.1, from coordinate 5,268 downwards.
CCCGCAGCAACAGCGCGTCGCGCCTAGGCCGCTGGGCAATGCGACCGAGGGGAAACCAGGGACAAGAAAGGGACGGTTTGGAAGGCAGGGACGGACGAAGTTCGGGCGGTGAAGGCAGGCTCCGTAACGACTGCAATTGTTCAATCGCAATTCGTTGCAACGTGATTCAAATTGGCTGCACGGAAGGATAACGTGCGGAGATGACCAAGCCAGAAAAACTCTATGCGCAGCTCATGCGCAATTCCGCGATCATCATCAGTTATCGTGATTTCGTCGGCCTCCATGAGGCGTTTGGTTTCGCACTTCATCGCGGCAAAGGCAGCCACACCAATTGGAAACATCCAAAGGTGCCGCGGCTCCTTACTTCGCAGCCGAATGGGAAGGATGCCGTGCCCTATCAAGTCAAGCGACTGCTTGCGGTGATAGAGGAGTATGACCTACATATGGTCGGATGAGCGATCCACATTATCATATCAACCTGTTCTGGTCGAAGGAGGATAACCTCTGGATCGCAGATGTGCCGGACCTGAAAGGTTGTTCGGCGCACGGGCATAGTCCGCTCGAAGCGGTCGAACAGGTGCGCGACGCCATCGAGGGCTGGATCGAGACGGCGCGCGAAATTGGACTTGATGTGCCCGAGCCTCGCTACAGCCCCGCAATCTACGCCGTTCGCAACGCCGCTTAGGCGCCCAATCCTTCCGCCAGTTCCGCGACTTCGAGCCAGCGGTGTTCGGCCGCGTCTTTGGCGGCGCGGAGTTGTTCGATTTGCTTGGTTAGGGCGGCGAAGCGGTCGGGGCTTTTGAGATAGAGGTCGGGGTCGTGGAGGACGCTTTCGGCCAAAGTGATCTCGCTTTCGATCCGCGCGATTTCGGCGGGGAGGCGGTCGAGGTCGCGCTGGTCTTTGAACGTCAATTTCCTGTTCCCCGGTGCAGACCGCGATCCCGGAGGCTTTGAACCTGCATTCCCCCGCGTCATGGCTCCGGCCTTCGCCGGAGCACGGGGTGGCGTTTTCTGCTTCTGCCAATCTTCGTAGCCGCCCGCCACGACATCGACCTTGCCCGAGCCGTCGAGACCGAGCGTGATGGTTACCGTGCGGTCGAGGAAGTCGCGGTCGTGGCTGACGATCAGCACGGTGCCGTCGTAATCGGCGATGACTTCCTGGAGGAGGTCGAGGGTTTCGAGATCGAGGTCGTTGGTCGGCTCATCGAGCACGAGCAAATTGGCCTCGCGCGCAAATTCGCGGGCGAGCAACAGCCGCGACCGCTCGCCGCCCGAGAGCGAGCCGATCGGCGCCTCGACGATCCCCGGATCGAACAGAAAGTCCTTCAAATAGCCGATGATATGCTTCTTCGCGCCGCGCACTTCGATCCAGTCGCCGCCGCCAGCGAGGACTTCGCGCACGCTTTTGCCCGGGTCCATCAGCTTGCGTTGCTGATCGATGACGATGCCCGACAGCGTTTTGGCGCGCGTGACCTTGCCGCTGTCGGGGGCAAGCTCGCCGGTCAGCAGCTTGAGCAAAGTGGTCTTGCCCGCGCCATTGGGCCCGACCACGCCGATCCGGTCGCCGCGCTGGATGCGCAGGGTGAAATCCTTGATGATCGGGCGCCCCTGACCGTTCGTCCCGAGCGAAGTCGAGGGGCGCTCTTCAGCCGCAAGGGACGCGTCTCGACTTCGCTCGACACGAACGGGAAAGGACTTCGAGACCCCCTCGGCGTCGATCACCACTTTGGACTTCACGTCGTCGCGGGCGAGCGCAAGTTTGGCGGTGCCGGCGGCGCCGATCATCGCCGCTCTTTGGGCGCGCATTTCATGGAGCTTGGTCAGGCGTCCCTGGTTGCGGCGGCGGCGCGCGGTGACGCCGCGCTGGAGCCAGTGGAGTTCGAGCTTCAATTTGGCGTCGAGTTTGTCGGCGGCACGCGCTTCCTCGTCGTACACCCGCTCGGTCCACGCATCGAACCCGCCGAAGCCGATTTCCGCCCGCCGCAGGTTTCCGCGATCGAGCCAGATGCAGCTTTTGGTCAGCCGCGCGAGAAAGGTGCGGTCGTGACTGATGACGATGAACGCGCCGGTGAACCGCCCCAGCCAGTCCTCGAGCCATTCGATCGCGGCGAGGTCGAGATGGTTGGTCGGTTCGTCGAGCAGCAGCACATCGGGCTTTTGCCCGAGCGCGCGGGCGATCGCCGCGCGGCGCCGCTCGCCGCCGCTGGCGGTCGCGATGGGGCGCGCAAGGTCAATCCCGAGCTGGCCGGCAATGGCCGCTGCGTCATGTTCGGCAGGAGCGGTTGCGCCATCGAGTACCCAGTCGAGCAAAGTCTCACATCCCCGCATATCGGGATCCTGCTCGAGCAGCACGACATTGGTGCCCGGAACGATGATGCGCTTGCCCTCATCGGTGTCGATCAGCCCGGCGAGACATTTGAGCAAAGTGGTCTTGCCCGCGCCGTTGCGGCCGATGAGCGCGATGCGGTCGCGCGCGCCGACGTAGAGGTCGAGCCCGCGGAACAGCCAGCCCTCACCCTGGATCAGCCCAAGGTCTTCGTAGGAAAGGATTGGCGCGGCCATGACGCCCGCCGCTTAGAAGAGGCGGGTCAGCGGCTCAATGCGACTGCGCGGCTTTTTGCGCCGCGACCATCGCCGCGACATCCTCAAGCAGTTTGGGGGCGTCGTACACGATGCCGTCCTTGATCGTATATCTGACCCCGCCGACGCGCTGGGGCTCGCCGTCGGGGCCGAGCCGCTCGAACCCGGTGCCGTAGAGCGTCTTCAGATTCTGCAGCGGATTTTCGGGGACGATCACGAGGTCGGCGAGCTTGCCCGTCGCGATCAGGCCGATCGGCGGCTCGACGCCCTTGGGCCGGTACAGCTCCTGCGCGCCGTTCCAGGTCGCCGACTGGATCACTTCCAGCGGGCTGAAGCCGGCCTCCTGGAGCATTTCGAGCTCGCCGATGTAGGCAAACCCCCACGGTTGATAGATGTATCCCGGATCGGAGCCGGCGGTGACCAGCCCGCCGATATTCTTATAATCGTTCATCAGCCGCATGTAGGGGACGTAAAATCGCCGCCACTGGACTTCGCGCGCGGTGGTCCAGTCGAACCAGTAGGAGCCATGCTTGTCGCGGCCGGCGCCGAAATATTTCATCAGCGAGGGCAAGGTATATTTGGCGTGCCAGTCGGCATTGCGCGCACGCATCAGGTCGCGCGACGCCGAATAGATGTTCATCGTCGGGTTGAAGATCACGCCGTTGGCGAGCTGCTCGCGCAGATAGGCCTGCCATTCGGGGCCGCCGGGCTCGACGATCTGGTCGGCGAGGTTGGCAAAGTCGCCGAAGCGGTCCTGCTCGTCGGCGTAATTATAGTCGGGCTTGAGGCTTTGCAGCCGGCGGTTTTTGAGCAGCGCTTCGAAGTGGCCGTAAAAATGGGTGACGGTGCCAAGCCCGGCTCGCCCGGCGTCGAGCGCGTTGAAGCGCGCGACCCCGGTCTGCGAGAGATGCGCGACGGTGCCGAGCTTCAGCCGGCGCGCTTCGGCGATCGCGGCCTTGGTCGCTTCGGGCGGGTCGCCATTGAAGAATTTGATTCCGTCGAAACCCTGTTTGGCGGCCCAGGCGGCGAAGGCGCGCGCCGCCGCCGGCGTGTCGACCGCGCCGTTGGGCCAATTGCCGAACACGACGTAGGGAAACATTCTCGGCGCGACGATGGTGTTGGCGGCGCTCGCGCGGCGGTCGGCGAGGTCGCGCGCGGGCTCGTCGTAAAAGGACACGCCGCGGACCGACGTAACACCGTGAGCGAGCCACAATTTATAGCCGTAAGACGCGTTGGGCGCCTTGTCCGGATCGCCATTATGGCCGTGGGTGTCGATCAGTCCGGGCAGCACCCACATCCCGGTGGCGTCGATCTCACGCGTCGCGTCGCGCGGCGCGCGGTCGGGTTTGAGCGGCGTTCCGGGAGGCGCGGCAAGTTCAATCCCGGTAATGCGATTGCCTTCGACGACGATATCGACCGGTCCGCGCGGCGGTCCGCCATCGCCGGGGACCATCATCGCTCCGCGGATGACCAATTTGGGGTAAGGTCCCTGCCCTTCGCCGCTGCGCCGCGCGGGGACTTGCTCCATCTGCGCCGCCAACGCGACGGGCGTCGCCGCCCAGGTCGCCAGACTCGCGATCGCGGCCCACAAATAGCCTGCCTTCATTCCCTGCCCCCGCCTTAACCGCCCACGTCACGACCATTCATAGCCTATTCAATGCGCGCTGCTACAAGGAGCGCCACCAAGAGTCGCGTCATGACCAGTATTCGAGCCATCATCCTTGCCGTCGCAGCCGCGGCCGGCCTGTCCAGCGCCCCGGCGCTGGCCGACCCGCCCCGCGATTCGGAGCGGGCGTTCGAAGCCACGCGCGAGGGCCGCACGATGCCTCTGCCCCAGCTCGAGCGGCGCGTGCTGCCGTTCATGGGCGGCGCCGACTATCTCGGGCCTGAACTCAATGGCGTCATCTATCGCTTCAAGTTCATGCAGAACGGGCGCGTGATCTGGATCGACGTCGATGGGCAGACCGGGCGCATCATCCGCCGCTCGCGCCCGCGTTGACCCGCCATCGCGCGGTTCCACTCGAGCTTCGTTCCGGATAAGCAACCGATTGCCGCACCGCGGGTTGACGGCGCGAAGCTGAACAGGTCCTAGGAACATCATGCGCGTTTTGATCGTCGAAGACGAACCCAATCTCGGCCGGCAATTACGCTCGACGCTGGAAGGCGCGGGCTATGCGGTCGATCTCGCCACCGATGGCGAGGATGGCCATTATCTGGGCAGCACCGAAAGCTATGACGCGGTGATCCTCGACCTCGGCTTGCCCGAAGTCGACGGGCTGACCGTGCTCGACCGCTGGCGCAAGGAAGCGCGCAAGATGCCCGTGCTGGTGCTGACCGCGCGCGACAGCTGGTCGGACAAGGTCGCGGGGCTCGACGCCGGGGCCGACGATTATCTCGCCAAGCCGTTCCAGACCGAAGAATTGATTGCCCGACTGCGCGCGCTCATCCGCCGCTCGTCGGGCAATGCGAGCTCCGAACTCAATGCCGGCGACATCCGCCTCGACACGCGGTCGGGCAAGGTGACCAAGGCCGGCGAGCCGGTCAAATTGACCGCGCAGGAGTATAAGCTCCTCAGCTACCTCATGCACCACAAGGGCAAGGTGGTCAGCCGGACCGAGCTGATCGAGCATATTTACGACCAGGATTTCGATCGCGATTCGAACACCATCGAAGTGTTCGTCACGCGCA
>JBDSTQ010000083.1:0-6124 GCA_039928195.1 Sphingomicrobium sp. | reverse complement strand
TGCCGCGGGCAGCCGCGATCCAGCCCTCATTGTCGAGGCTTGAATCGATCGAATGGGCAGCGAACAGGCCGGCGTTGAAGCGCGCGGTGCCGGCTGAATTTACGAGGCCGAACGAGGCACCGATGCGGCGCGTGTTGACGAATGCATCGTCGAACGCCGCGCGCTCGATGAACGAGGTGAAGCGCGAACTGGTGATCTGTTCGAGGCCGTTAAAGGTCTCGTGGTTGCCGATCGCGACGCTCCACGGCTTGCCCTTGGGGACGTAGGTCAGAATGACATCGCCGAAACCGACCGCTGCGTTGGCGAAGTCCATTTCGAACTTGTAGCCGAAGCCGCCGGGGATGGTGCCCTCGGCGCCGAGGCGGATACGACGCGCGCGGGTGTTGAAGCCGAGGTTGCGGGTGATGATATTGTCGTGGGGATTACTGACGTAGCCCGCGTCATATTGAATGCGGCCGCGCGGCTTGAAGGACCAACCCTCGTCCTTGTCTTCGTACAGCGGTGCGCCCTTCCACGACGGGGTTGATTTCACCATCTGAGTCTTGATCGCCTCGAGCGAAGCTTGCAGCGCTTCGACCTGGGCCTGCAACAGATCAATCTTGGATTGTGCGTCGTCGGTCGGCTGGGCCGCAGCGATGGCCGCGTCGGCGGCAGTGTCCGAAGCGTCGGGCTCGGTCGGGTCGGGCGCTTCCTGCGCTGCCGGCAGTTCCTGCGAAAAAGCGGGCGTGGAAAGGCACAGCGCGGTCCCGGCAAGCAGCCAGGCGATGGTATTATACTTGGTCACTTCGATTACCCCCCTTTGGGTTCGGATGAGGCGGCGGGGACGGCGACCCGTCCCCGCAACCTGAGTAGCTTATACTCTAGTAATTGACTAGAGTATATTATTTGAGGCCAGCGAGATTGAGCGGACGGAGCGAGCGGGCCGAGACCTGGCTGCGCGCGCGCACCGCGTTCGGAGCAGCGATCAGTCCCGCGCGACGGAGATAGCCGCCCGGACCGAACGTGCTTTCTTTGGTGAACTCGGCGGCAAAGGCACGCACCGCCGGGATCGCGCTGGCGTGGGCGTTCTTGATGTAGATGTAGAGCGGCCGCGCGCCGGGATAAGAGAAGCTGCTGATCGACGCGTAGGTCGGCGCAACGCCATTCACGGTGATGCCCTTGAGGCGGTTGAGATTTTCTTCGAGATAGGAATAGCCGAAGATGCCGACGGTGCCGGCGTTGGCCTCGATTTTCTGGACGATGAGATTGTCGTTCTCACCCGCCTGAATGTAGGCGCCGTCTTCGCGCACCCCGGTGCAGATCGCCTTGAACTTGGCCTCATTGGCCTTTTTCATCGCGGCCATTGCCGGATTGGCTTCGCACGGCGGGGTCAGCAGCAACTCGCCGAGCGCATCGCGCGTGCCGCTGGTCGGCGGCGGGCCGTACACGCGGATCGGAATCGCGGGCAGACGCGCATTGACGTCTTTCCACGTCCGCGCCTTGTTGGGCCGGCCGAACGGCGTCTTGGCCAGCGCCAAATAGATGTCGCGCTGAGTGACTCCCGAAAGCGGGCTGTTCTTGGCGGTGGCGAGGCTGACGCCGTCGAGCCCGACCTGAATTTCGGTGATTTGCGTGACGCCGTTGGCGGCACACAATTTGGCTTCCGACGCCTTCATCCGGCGCGAGGCATTCTCGACATCGGGAAAGCGCTCGCCGACGCCGGCGCAGAACAATTTCATGCCCGCGCCAGTACCGGTCGATTCGATGATCGGCGTGCCGAGGCGCGGATTGGCGCGCGACACGCGCTCGGCCACGGCTTTGGCGAAGGGATAGACGGTCGATGAGCCGACCGCGCGCATCTGGGTGCGCGCTTCGGCAGTCGTGGAAACGGTTAGCGCGGTCAGCGCGGTGGCTGCGAGAGCCAAGCGAGTGAACATATTTGATACCCCGATAAGCAGACCCCTCGGGTCCGATGATTCGGAGATTTAGAAGCCGCCCTTGACGGCTGATTGACGGATTTGCGTCAGATTTGTGACGGCGTCCCGAAGTGGGTCAGCGTTCGGCGTCGAGCGAATAGCCGGCCGAGCGGACCGTCCGAATAAGGTCCGACTGGCTCGTCGCATTGAGCGCCTGGCGCAGGCGGCGGACGTGGACGTCGACGGTGCGCGCATCGATTTCCGGGTCATGGCTCCAAACCGCGTCGAGCAATTGCTCACGCGAGAACACCCGCCCGGGGTGCTCAAGGAAATGGCGCAGCAGCCGGAACTCGGTTGGACCCAGCGCGACCTGCTTGCCGCCGCGGCGGACGCGGTGTGCGACGACATCCATTTCTAGGTCAGCATAGCTCAATTGCTCGCCGGCCAATGCGGGGCGCACGCGGCGCAGCACCGCGCCGACGCGCGCGACCAGTTCGCGCGGGCTGAATGGCTTGGTCACATAATCGTCGGCGCCGGTTTCGAAGCCACGGATGCGGTCGCTCTCCTCGCCGCGCGCGGTGAGCATCATGATCGGCGTGTTGGCGGTGGTCGAGCGGCGGCGCAGGCGGCGGCACACTTCGATCCCGCTGATCCCCTCGATCATCCAGTCGAGCAGGATCACGTCGGGCTTCACTTCGTCGACCAGGATCAGCGCTTCCTCGCCATCGCCGGTGCGCGTGACGGCATAGCCGGCGCGGTCGAAGTGGAAGGTGACGAGATCGGCGAGCGCGCGGTCGTCCTCGACCAGCAAGAGACGCGGCTGGGTCATCGCCATTAGCGGACTTTGCCGAGATCGGCCTTGTCGGCCATATGCTCGCCGGTCGCCGCGTAGAACACCATTTCGGCGATATTGGTCGCATGATCGCCGACGCGCTCGAGATTCTTGGCGACGAACAGCAAATGCGCCGCCTGGCCGATGTTGTGCGGATTTTCCATCATGTGCGTAAGCAAAGCGCGGAAGATCGAATCGTAGAAATCGTCGACCGCCTGATCGCGCCGGCACACCTCGACCGCCATCGCCGAATCGCGCTCGACGAACGCATCGAGCACATCGTGGACCATCTGGGTCGCGATCCGCGCCATTTCGGGGAGCAGCGAAATCGGCTCGATCTTGCCGGCGGTATCGAGCTGCTGGACCTTGCGCGCGATATTCTTGGCGTAATCGCCAATCCGCTCGACCACCCCGGAGATTTTCAACGCGGCGACGACGTCGCGCAGATCGCCCGCCATCGGCGCCCGCAGAGCAATCAACTGGACCGCTCGGCGCTCGGTCTCGATCTCAAGCGCGTCGAGCTTTTTGTCATTGTCGACGACTCGCTCGGCGCCCTCGACATCGCGCTGGACGAGGCAGCGCATGGCCTCGCCGATCGCATGTTCGGCAAGGCCGCCCATCTGGCTGATGAGCGCGCGTAAGCGTTCGATGTCCTCGTCGAACGCTTTCAGCGTATGTCCACTGGCCTGCATGTTTCTAGCTCCGATCAGCCGTAGCGGCCGGTGACATAATCCTGCGTGCGCTGCTCACGCGGATTGGTAAAGATTTCCGAGGTTTTGCCATATTCGACGAGCTCGCCGAGGTGGAAGAAAGCGGTGCGCTGCGAGACGCGCGCGGCCTGCTGCATGTTATGGGTAACGATTGCCATCGCATAACGGCCGCGCAGTTCGTGGATCAATTCCTCGATCTTGGCGGTGGCGATGGGATCCAATGCCGAGCATGGCTCATCCATCAGAATGACCTCGGGATCGACCGCGATCGCGCGCGCGATGCACAGCCGCTGCTGCTGCCCGCCCGACAAAGCGGTGCCGCTTTCCTGCAGGCGGTCCTTGACCTCGTCCCACAGGCCGGCGCGCTTGAGCGACTTCTCGACGATCTGCTCAAGCTCGCTTTTATTCTCGGCGAGGCCGTGAATGCGCGGGCCGTAAGCGACATTCTCGAAGATCGATTTGGGGAACGGATTGGGTTTCTGGAACACCATGCCGACGCGGGCGCGGAGCTGGACGACGTCCATCGCCGGTCCGTTGATGTCTTCGCCATCAAGCTCGATATCGCCGCTGACGCGGGCCGAGGGAATGGTGTCGTTCATCCGGTTGAGGCAACGCAGGAAGGTCGACTTGCCGCAGCCCGAAGGACCGATGAACGCGGTTACGCGATCTTCGTGAATGTCGACCGAGACATCCTTCAAGGCCTGCTTGTCGCCATAGAATACGCTGACCTTGTTGGCGCGCATCTTGGGCTCGCCGCCGCTCGCGACCTCGGCCGCCGGCTCGGCGACGGGGCGCAATTGCGGCGGGACCGCGGCTGGTGCGAACTCGGGTTCGGGCGGCAAATCGGGCGCGGTTGCCGACGGGCCATCGCGCGCCGCCTGGGCAGCGATTGCCGCCGACGGCATCGGGATCGGCGACGTCGCGTTGATCGGGGTCTTTTCTTTCATTTGGGTCACCAGCGGCGCTCGAAGCGGTTGCGAAGATAGATGGCGAGACCGTTCATCAACAGCATGAACAGCAACAGGACGATGATCGCCGCGCTGGTCTTCTCGACGAAGCCACGGTCGACTTCGTCGGACCACAGGAAAATCTGCACCGGCAGCACGGTCGCCGGATCGGCAATCCCGCCCGGCGGCGCGGCGATGAACGCGCGCATCCCGATCATCAGCAGCGGCGCGGTTTCGCCGAGCGCGCGCGCCATGCCGATGATCGTCCCGGTCATGACGCCGGGCAGCGCCAGCGGCAGCACATGGTGGAACACGACCTGCATCTTCGATGCGCCGACGCCCAGAGCGGCATCGCGAATCGAGGGCGGGACGGTCTTGATTGCGTTACGCCCGGCAATGACGATCACCGGCATGGTCATCAGTGCGAGCGTCATCCCGCCGACCAGCGGCGCCGAGCGCGGTAGGTTCATGACGTTGAGAAACACCGCGAGGCCGAGCAGGCCGAAGATGATCGAGGGCACCGCGGCAAGATTGTTGATGCTCACCTCGATCGCGTCGGTCCAGCGATTGCGCGGCGCGAATTCCTCGAGATAAACCGCGGCAAGAACGCCGATCGGGAAGGCCAGCAGCATCGTCACGACCATCGTCAGGAAACTGCCCTTGAGCGCGCCCCACACGCCGACCGACGACGGGTCGGTCGAATCCGATCCGGTCAGGAATTGCGTATTGAGCCGCGTGCGCACAGCACCTTTGCGTTTGAGCTCGGCGACGACGCGGTTCGCGGCGGGCTCGGCACCGTGCTTGGCAGCCATGTCGAGCTTGCTCGACAGCGGCAGCCAGACCGTTTCGCGGCGGGTCACCATATCAGGATCGGCAAGGATCGCACGGGAAAGGCTGGCGATCGCCCCGTCGCCGAACATCTCGCTCGCGGCAGGGCCGTAGGTGCTCACCGCCGACTTGGAGATCGCCCCGGCAAGATCCGCGCCGGCGATCGTTTCCGCTGCGTCGGCCCCGCGCAGATTGGCGGGCTCAAGGAACAGGTCGCTATTGGCGAAATCGACCGGCAGCGCGGCTTCGGTGCGGACGAAGCCGCCCAATCCCTTGGCCGCCATGCTGTAAAGCAGAAAGGCAAGGAACAGCACCGACAGGCCGACCGCGAACAGCCCGACCAGCCGGAAGCGCCGTTCGGCCGCGTAGCGGCGACGCACGCGGCGTTGCGCCGCTTCGTCGATCGGGCGCGGCGCGCTATTCATATTGTTCGCGATAGCGCCGCACGACATGCAGCGCGATGAGGTTGAGCAGCAAGGTAATCAGGAACAAAGCGAGCCCGAGCGCGAAGGCGGCGAGCGTCTTGGCGCTGTCGAACTCCTGATCGCCGGTGAGCAATTGCACGATCTGCACGGTGACCGTGGTGACGCTGGCGAACGGATTGGCGGTGAGATTGGCGGCAAGCCCCGCGGCCATGACCACGATCATCGTCTCGCCGATCGCGCGGCTGACCGCGAGCAAGATGCCGCCGATGACGCCGGGAAGCGCGGCCGGAAGCAGCACCTTGCGGATCGTTTCGGACTTGGTCGCGCCCATCGCCAAGCTGCCATCGCGCATCGCCTGCGGAACCGCGGCGATCGAATCGTCGGCCATCGAACTGATGAACGGGATGATCATCACCCCCATCACCGAGCCCGCCGCGAGCGCGCTTTCGCTGCTTGCCGAGGTCACGCCCAGCGCGAGACCAAGGTC
>JBDSTQ010000082.1:0-4174 GCA_039928195.1 Sphingomicrobium sp. | reverse complement strand
GGCGCCTTGTCGACCCCGGCGCGGCCGAGCCCGTATGAAGTGCCGTACCAACCCTTGTTTCCGGCCAGTGGCTATGCGCTCGCGGCGGCGCGGCACATGCATCAATATGGCACCACGCGCGAACAATTGGCGGCGGTCGCGATCGCCGCGCGGCAGTGGGCGAATGGCAATCCCGAAGCGTTCGCGAAGGGCGATCTGACGATCGGCGATTGCCTTAATTCGCGGATGATCAGCGATCCGCTGGCGAAGAGCGATTTCTGCCTGGTTACCGACGGCGCGGCGGCGATCGTGCTGACCCGCGCCGACCGCGCCCGCGATGCGCGCAAGGCGCCGGTGGCATTGCTCGGCGCGGCGGCGGCGACTTCGCACCATCATATCAGCAGCATGCCCGATCTGACGGTCACCGCGGCGAGCGAAAGCGGGCCGCGCGCCTTCGCGTTGGCCGGGGTTTCCTCCGCCGATGTCGATGTCGTCCAGCTCTACGACGCCTTCACTATCAACCCGATCCTGTTCCTTGAGGATCTTGGCTTCTGCGCCAAGGGCGAAGGCGGGCCGTTCGTCGCCAGCGGCGCGATCGCCCCCGGCGGTAGCCTGCCGGTCAACACCAATGGCGGCGGCTTGTCGTGCGTCCACCCCGGCATGTACGGGCTGTTCGCTGTGGTCGAGGCGGTCCGCCAATTGCGCGGCGAGGCCGCCAACCAGATCGCCGACGCCAGTATTGCGCTGGTCCATGCCAACGGCGGCACCTTGTCGAGCCAGGCCACCGCGATCCTCGGACTCATCGCATAATGGAGACATAAGACCATGGCCGAAGCCTATATCATCGAAGCCGTGCGCACCGCCGGCGGGCGCCGCGGCGGCGCACTCAAGGACTGGCACCCGGCCGACCTTGGCGGCGAAATATTGAACGCGATCCTCGACCGCACGGGAATCGATCCGGCGGCGGTCGAGGACGTCATCGCCGGCTGCGTCAGCCAGGTCGGCGAGCAGAGTTTTCACGCGGGGCGCAGCATGGTGCTCGCCTCGCGTCTGCCCGACAGCGTGCCCGCCGTGACCATCGACCGCCAGTGTGGCAGCTCGCAGCAATCGGTCCATTTCGCCGCCCAGGCGGTAATGAGTGGAACGCAGGACGTGGTCATCGCGGCCGGGGTCGAAAGCATGACCCGCGTGCCGATGGGATCGCCGACGATACTCGCGGCCAAGGCCGGGATCGGCGTCGGGCCGTGGAGCGATCGAATCCTTGCGCGTTACGGCGTGACCGAGTTCAGCCAGTTCACCGGTGCCGAGATGATCGCGCAAAAATATCAGATGACGCGCGACGAACTCGACGCATTTGCGCTCGACAGCCACCGCAAGGCGGCCGCGGCGACGCAAGCGGGCGCGTTCGCCGAGGAGATCGTCGCGGTCAAGATCGTCGACGCGGAGGGGAAGGAGAGCTTGCACAGCAAGGACGAAGGCATTCGCTACGACGCCTCGCTGGACACTCTTGGCAGTCTCAAAACCCTCACCGACGGCGGGGTGATCACCGCCGGCAATGCCAGCCAGATCTGCGACGGCGCGTCGGCGGTGCTGGTGGTGAGCGAGCGCGCGCTCAAGGATCACGGGCTGACGCCGCTGGCGCGGATCGACCAGATGACGGTCACCGCGGGCGATCCGGTGATCATGCTGATGGAGCCCGTTCCGGCGACCCGCCGCGCGCTCGAGCGGGCCGGGCGAACGATCGACGAAATTGATTTGTTCGAGGTCAATGAGGCGTTCGCGCCGATCCCGCTCGCCTGGCTGCGCGAACTGGGCGCCGACCCCGCGCGGCTCAACGTTCACGGCGGGGCGATCGCGCTTGGTCATCCGCTCGGCGCGACCGGAGCCAAGCTGATGGCGACACTCGTCCATGGCTTGCGCAAGCGCGGCAAGCGCTTCGGCCTGCAAACCATGTGCGAGGGCGGCGGCATCGCCAATGCGACGATCATCGAGCGGCTGCATTGAGCGAATATGACGTCCTGATTGTCGGCAGCGGGCATGGCGGAGTCCAGGCTGCGAGCGTGCTGCGCCAGCGCGAATTCGGCGGCTCGGTCGCGATTCTCACCGCCGATCGCGACGAGCCCTATGAGCGGCCGCCATTGTCCAAGGATTATTTGAGCGGCGACAAGGACTTCCATTCGATCCACCTGCGCGGACCGGATTTCTGGGAGGAGAAGCAGATCGCGCTGATCCTCGGGCGAACGGTCGCGACCGTGGATCCAGCGGGTCATTCCGTTACTTGCGACAATGGCGAACGCTTCGGTTACGGCAAATTGATCTGGGCGGCCGGTGGCGAGCCGCGGCGGCTGACCTGCGATGGCCACGATCTGGCCGGGCTGCACGCGATCCGCACCCGCGCCGATGTCGACCGGCTGCGTTCCGAGCTTACCGATGCCGAGCGCGTGGTAATCATCGGCGGCGGCTATATCGGGCTCGAAGCGGCGGCCTCGCTGACCAGGATGGGCAAGCATGTGACCGTGCTCGAAGCGCTCGACCGCTTGCTCGCGCGCGTTGCGGCGCCGACGATCTCCGATTTTTTCGAGGCCCAGCACCGCGCGCGCGGAGTCGATATCCAGCTTGGTGCGGCAGTCACTTGCATCGAGGGCGCGAACAACCGTGTCGCCCGCGTCATCCTCGCCGACGGACGCTCGCTTCCGGCGGACGTCGTCATCGTCGGCATCGGCATCGTGCCGCATGTCGCGGCGCTCGCGGCGGCTGGTGCCGATGCGCCCAACGGGGTCGCGGTCGACGAATTTTGCCGCACGAGCCTGCCCGACATTTACGCGGTCGGGGATTGCGCGCTGCACCGCAACGTCTTCGGCCCGGAGCGGCAAGTGCGCGTCGAATCGGTCCAGAATGCGGTCGACCAGGCGAGCGTCGCCGCGCGCCACATCCTTGGCGACCCGATCGCATATGCGGCGACGCCGTGGTTCTGGTCCAACCAGTTTGACATCAAATTGCAGACCATCGGGCTCAACACCGATTATGATGCCACGGTGCTGCGCGGCGAGCCGTCGGGCGGCCGTTTCTCGGTCGTCTATCTGCGCGACGGGGCGGTCGCCGCGCTCGATTGCGTCAACATGGTCAAGGATTATGTCCAGGGCCGCGTCCTCGTCGAGCGCCGTGCGAACGTCGATCCTGCGTCCTTGTGCGACCCCGCGATCCCGCTCAAAAGCCTCGCCCTTCAGGAGTAAGCATGCCGACCGTCACCGTCACCACTCGCGCGGGCGAGGAACGCATCGTCGAAGCGACCAGCGGCCGCTCGCTGATGGAAAATCTGCGCGACGGCGGGATCGACGACATCCTCGCCTTGTGCGGCGGCAATTGCAGCTGCGCGACGTGCCATGTCCATGTCGCCGCCGAGTGGCTCGACAAATTGCCCGCGATGAGCGCCGATGAGGACGACCTTCTCGACAGCTCGGATTACCGCCAGCCGAACAGCCGGCTGTCGTGCCAGATCGCGGTGACCGACGCGCTCGACCAATTGCGCGTCGCGGTCGCGCCCGAGGACTGAGGCGGGCGCGGGTTGTCAAACCTTGAGCGCCGCCGCCATTTCGGCCTCGCGCTTCAGGTTGCGCGCGAGCTGGCTCATGCCGTTTAAATATTGCGGCGGAATGTGGATGTCGCGGTAGTCGAGCGCGGCGGCGGCGCGCAGCGTCCACATCGGGTCGATCAAATGCGGGCGGCCAAGCGCAACGAGGTCGGCGCGGCCCGCGGCGAGGATCGAATTGGCATGGTCGGGCTCATAGATATTGCCGACCGCCATCGTCGCCAGCCGCGCCTCGTTGCGGATCTTGTCCGAAAACGGAGTCTGGAACATGCGGCCATAGACCGGCTGCGCGCCGGTCCAGGTCTGCCCCGCCGAGACGTCGATCAGATCGGCGCCTTCGCGCGCAAAGGCTTCGCCGATCGCCACTGCCTCGTCGGGCGTGATGCCGTCCTCGCCCGCCCAGTCGGTCGCCGAAATGCGCACCGACATCGGCATGTCGCCGGGCCAGGCGGCGCGCATCGCGGCGAACACTTCCAACGGATAGCGCAGGCGGTTGTCGAGCGAGCCGCCATAGTCGTCGATGCGCTTGTTCTGCAGCGGGGTGAGGAAGCTCGACAGCAGATAGCCGTGCGCGGCGTGAAGCTCGACCATGTCGAAGCCGGCGTC
>JBDSTQ010000081.1:0-4948 GCA_039928195.1 Sphingomicrobium sp. | reverse complement strand
GGCCGGCTGGCGATCGGGTGGAGCACCTTGTGGGTGTCGGACCGCATGCGCGTGCCCTGCCCGGCGGCGAGCACGATTACGGCGAAATTGCGCTTGTCGCTCATCGGCGCGAGCAATGGCACGGCGCTCGGGGCAGCGCAAAAGGAAAGGGCGGCCCCGGCGGGACCGCCCTTAAAATCAACCCGGCGATCAAATCCTAGAACACCGCGGTATAATATTCATTGCCGACGAAGCCCATTTTCTGGACGTGCGCCTGCTTGGTGATCGCCAGCACTTCATCGACCAGCTCATAGCGTGCGGTCGATTCAGGCTGGAGGTGAAGCTCGGGGATCGGACTCATCTGCTGCGTCGCGTCGAGGTAGGCGCGCAGCTGCGGCTTGGTCACCGGCGCGCCGTTCCACAGGATCGCGCCCTGCGGGGTGATCACCACCTTGTTCTTGACCGGATCGATCGGCGGCGGCGGCTGATTCGGCTGGTTGACCGGAAGGTCGAGTTTGACCGCATGGCTCTGCACCGGGATCGTGATGATGAGCATGATCAGGAGCACCAACATGACGTCGATCAGCGGCGTCGTGTTGATGTCGATCATCGGTTCGGCGGCGGTATTGCCGCTGGTCGTTTGCATGGACATTTCGGCTAACTCCTACTCGGCCCGGACGCCGGACTGCGGCGGCGGTTCGGAAATGAAGCCGACCCGCTGGAACCCGGCCTGCTGCATGGTGATGATCGCCGCACCGATGCATTTATACTGGGTGTTGACGTCGCCGCGGATGTGCGCCTCGGGCATATTTTCCTCGGTGATGTTCTGCACCCCGCCGACCTTCTTGATCTGATCCTCGAGCTTGCCGACCGCACGGTCGAGCAAATCCTTCTGGTTGATCTTGGTCATGTTCCAATAGACGTCGCACGCGCCGTTCGTCCCGCTGCGCACGGTCAGCGAAACATTGTCTGGCTTGGTCGTGGTTGCCTCATAGCGCACCTTGGGCAGGCTAATCGGGACCGTCTGGATCGCCACCGGAACGGCGATCAGAAAGATGATCACAAACACCAGCATCACGTCCGTGAATGGAACGACGTTGATGTCCGAAATCGGCACATCGTCGTCGCCGTCCCCTACAGTCATTGCCATATTGTCGTCTCTTTCCTGTCAGTTCCGCAAAGTGGCGAGGCCGGCCGCGGTGCAGCCGGCCTCGAACATTATTCCGCGGTGGTCGGGGTCGCCTGGGCGCCGGTCGAGGGCTGGCCGGTGCGCAGCGGCTCGCTGCCCGGCTGGGTCGGTGCGCCGCCGCTCTTGGTCTGCGCGCTGCTGCGAACCGCAGGGCCGGTGGCGCCGCCGACACGCGGCTTAACCGCGCCGTTCGACATCATGTAACCATGAAGATCGTTGGTGAACGCCGCGAGATCCTCCTGGATCGACTTGTTGCGGCGGATCAGCCAGTTGTAGGCGAGCACCGCGGGAACCGCGACGACCAGGCCGAGCGCGGTCATGATCAGTGCTTCGCCGACCGGGCCGGCAACCGCGTCGATCGACGCCTGACCGGCCGCACCGATCTTGATCAGCGCGCGATAGATGCCGACGACGGTACCGAACAGACCGATGAACGGGGCGGTCGAGCCAACCGTCGCGAGGAACGCAAGGCCTTCGCCAAGGCGGTTGTTGATCGCACCCTGGCTACGCTGAAGGCTGTTGGCCATCCAGTCGTGTCGGTCGATCGGATCATCGAGCTTACCGTGCTGGTCCTGCGCGAGCAGCGCGTCGTCGACGATCGAGCGATAGGCGCTCTTTTGCTCAAGCTTGGTCGAAGCCTCGCGCAAATTGGGCGAGTTCCAGAAGCTTGAGCGGACCTTGCGGCCCTGCGCGATGATCTTCTGCTGCTGCATCAACTTGGTGAACAGGATGTAGAACGAGAAAATCGACATGATAACGAGAATGCCGAATACCGACATGGCGATGATGCCGCCCTGCTGGAGGGCGGGAATCAGACCATAGGGGTTGTCGGCGGCTGGTGCTGCTGCTTGCATGACTTTGCTTTCCTTCTTGAATTTCTGCTTTGTTGTTTAAAGTTCGAACCGATCAGCCTTCCAGTCGCCAGACGATCGCCGGCGTGGAAATGGTATCGCTGGTTGCATTGCCGTTACTGTCGCGAGCGGGCGTGAACTTGGCGCGCCGGCGCAGGACGTTGCACGTGGCAGAGTCGAGCGAGCTGTTGCCCGAAGACTGCGTAATGCTGCAGCCGGTCACGCGGCCGTCGGGGCCGATAGTCAGCGACGCCCGGGCCGTCCCCTCCGCACCAGCGGATTCAGCCGCGGCGGGATAGTCGTCCGCGCTGAACAAGGTGCGCAGATCGCCCTTGGCGCTCTGGGCCGACTGGGTCTTGCGCGGCGGTGGCGGCGGAGCCGGCGGCGGCGGCGCAAGCACAACCGGCGGAATCGGCGGCGGCTTGGGTGCCTCCTGGATCACGATCGGCGGCGTCGGCGCGTTCATCCGCACCAAAGGTGGCGGAGTCGTCGGCGGCGGCGGCACGTCGGGCATGTCCTTGGGCGGGGGCGGCGGCTCCTCGGGGGGCGGCGGTTGCTCCTCGACGTCGAAGGTCTTCAGATCTTCGGCGGCCTTCTTGATCACATTATAGGCGAGCCCGGTGACGATCGCGTAGCCGAGCGCGAACTGAATGACGATGACCAAGATAAGCGCCAAAGTGCGATTGCCGCTGATCTCTTTCTTTTGGGCGTATGACATTAAGCCGCAATTCTCCTCGACACGCCGTGCGGGAACACGGCCAGACTGGGCGTAAGGACGCGCGCCCTGTCAACTGGATTGCTTCGCCAATGTATCAACATATCATCGGCCACAAGCGCTAGTCCTTATATCTCGCTCAAAGGCCGCGCAACGCATTTTGTTCCACATCCGGAAGGCAGGAAACTCTGCTTGTAGAGGGACCGGCACCACTATTCTGCGGGCCACGCCGTAGGAAACGACGCGATCTCCGCTCCGACTCCGTGCGCCGCGGCATAGACATCGGGTTTGGAGGTCCGCACGCGCAGCGCCTTGACCCCGTGCAACGCCGCGACTCGATCAAAGATCGCATGCGCCAGCGTTTCCTGAAGATTGTAGCGGCGAGCGCTCGCCAGCGCTTCGACCGTGCTGCGCAACACATCGTAATTCCACGCGCGTTCGGGGTCGTCGCCGGGCGGTGGAGCAAGGTTGTCGAGCCATACTTCAACACTCACCAGCAGGCGCTGCGGCGCGCCGATTTCAAAATCGTGGAAGCCGATATCGGTCGTGACCTCGAGCGAGTCGAGCACGATCCGCGCCGAGCGCACCTTGAGCGTGTCGGG
The DNA here is from genome assembly GCA_039928195.1 of Sphingomicrobium sp. Taxonomy (GTDB): domain Bacteria; phylum Pseudomonadota; class Alphaproteobacteria; order Sphingomonadales; family Sphingomonadaceae; genus Sphingomicrobium. Next base: position 1,612 of record JBDSTQ010000081.1, on the reverse strand, counting down.
CACCAGCCCGGTCAGCATCGGCATTTGGCTCATGCCGGTCCCGCAAATTGCACGTCGCGCTCGCTCGCCATGAAGCGCTGGCCCGAGTCGATTACGATCGTCTGCCCGGTCACGCAGCGCGCGCCGACCAGATAATCGATCGCCGCGACAACATCGCCGGGTGTGACCCCGCGGCCGAGCGGATTATGCGCATGCATCGCCGCGAAATTCTCCTCCGATTGCCCGCTCGAGCGAAGCATCACCGCGGGCGCGACCGCATTGACCCGAATGCCGCGCGGTGCAAGCGCCCGCGCGGCCAACTCGGTCAACCCCGCCAGCGCTTGTTTGGACACGGTGTAACTAAGAAAATCGGGGTTGAGCGCGGCCAGCTTCGAATCGAGCAGGTTGACCACCAACGCGTCGCTCTCCCCGTCATGCCCGGCAGCAAGACGCTCGACCAGCAGCGCCGGTGCGCGCGCATTGACGCTCATATGCGCGTCGAACTCGGCCGAACTGAATTCGCCGAACCCGTCCCACCCGAAGCGCGCCGCATTGTTGACCAGCAGGCGCACCGGCGGAAGTCCGGCAGCGGCCGCGAAAATCGCTTCGGCGCAGCCGGCATCCGCAAGGTCCGCGACGACCTTCACCGCGCCCTGCGGCACCGCATCATCGGCGTGGTGGACGTGCGCGATCACCGTCCAGCCATCGGCCAGCAGCGCCGCGGTGATCGCTGCTCCGACGCGCTTGCCGGCTCCGGTGACGATGGCGGTGCGGCTAGCGGTCATGCACGCGTCATTGCGTCGGCGAACGCGCGATGACAACAGGAGCGCGCATGCCCGAGACCAAGCCGCCGATCGAGCTCAAGGGGCTCAGCCTCGCCGAGCTCGAGCGCGCGATCGCCGAGCGCCGCCAGCCGCCGGTCGACCAATGGGACCCGCCGCATTGCGGCCATTCGGACATGCGCATCGCGCGCGACGGCATCTGGTATCATGCCGGCGCGCCAATCTCCCGGCCGGCCATGGTCCGCCTGTTTTCGACCGTGCTGCGGCGTGAGACCGATGGCCGCCATGTCCTCGTCACGCCGGTCGAAAAGCTCGACATCGAGGTCGACGGCACTGCATTCCGCGCGATCGCTATGCGCTGCGAAGGCGCTGGCGCGAAACGGCGGATCGCGTTCGAACTCGACAGCGGCGACGCGCTTATTCTCGGCCCGGCGCATCCGCTAACCATCGCTGACACCGCCGCCGGCCCCTCGCCACGGCTCGCCGTTCGCCACGGGCTCGAGGCCGAACTCAGCCGCCCGGTCTATTATGAACTGGCGGAGTTGGCGCTGGCCGCGGGCGACGACCCCCCGGGCGTATGGAGCGACGGCGCGTTCTTCGCGCTCGGCCCGCCGGCATGACCTTGCTCGAGCGGGTCCACGCCGCGCTGGCCGAGCCGGCGGCCACGCCGCTGCTGACCGGCGATTTGGTCGAAGGGAGCGCGGCGCCGCCGGTCGAGGCGGCGGTGCTGATCGCGCTGACCGACCGGCCCGAGCCGGGCGCGATCCTTACCCTCCGCCGCGAGCATCTGCGCACCCACGCGGGGCAAGTTGCGTTTCCCGGCGGGCGGCTCGACCCGGGTGAGGATTCGC